>JBFFNJ010000117.1:0-6666 GCA_041563215.1 Candidatus Deferrimicrobia bacterium
CCATTTACCGCGGACCTGTCAAACCGAATCTTTCACGAGGGACAGGCTGGCAGAGCTGAGCACCACGAGAACCGATCCTATGTTGTGGACCACGGCGCCCATGACGGGGGAGAGAATCCCGCCGCCGCTGGCGATGACGGCGATGAAGTTGAAGAGCATACCGAAAGCGATATTCCACTTGATGACTTTCAGTGTCCTCTTGCTCAGCCATATGAGGAAAGGTATCTTGGAGATGTCGTCGTTCATCAGGGCTATGTCGGCTGTATCCAGAGCGATATCGGTTCCCGCAGCGCCCATGGCGATCCCCACGTTGGCGGTGGAAAGTGCCGGGGCGTCGTTGATCCCGTCCCCGACGAAGACAACCGTAGCCCCTTCCCCCTGATACCGTTTTATGACCTGCAGCTTTTCCTCGGGATTGAGCCCGTACCATCTCTCGCTGAGGCCCACTGAATCGGCCACGAGCTTGGTCGCCCTCTCATGATCCCCCGACACCACGCCCGTCTTAAGGATCCCCAGCGACCCAAGCTTGGCTATCGTCTCCGGGGCATGCTCGCGCACCCTGTCGGAAACGCTGATGACGCCCACGGGACGGCTGTCCTGATAGACGACCAGCGGCGTGGCCCCCCTCCTCTTGAAGGACTCATAATTTTCCCGCAGGGAATCAGGGAGCTGAACGGAGCCACCCCCGATGTAGGTGCTCCCCACCTCGACGAGCTCTCCACCCACCTTTCCCCTGACTCCCAACCCTATCAAGGTAATGACTTCCTCGGCATAGCTCAAGGATACTTTCGCATAGTGGGCGGCCTTCAGGATTGCACGGGCAAGGGGGTGCGTGCTGTTCTGCTCGACGCACGCGGCTTTGGCCAGGATCTGTTCGGTGCCGATGTCATCCACGGAGACGATCTCATCCACACGCGGCTCCCCGGCTGTCAGGGTCCCCGTCTTGTCGAAGAGGACAACGGTGGCCCTGCCGGCCTCTTCCAGGTACTGACCGGCTTTTACCAAAACTCCCGCCCTTGCGAGGCGCCCGATCGATGCGACCACGGCCGTGGGCGCGGCGAGGATGAGTGCGCAGGGACACCCCACGATAAGAACCGCTATGGCCCGGCTCGATTCTCCGGTGAATAGCCACGCGACTCCCGCGCAGAAGAGGATGAGGGGGGTAAACCACCGGGCGTAGCGGTCGATGAGCCTCACCACCTCCGGTTTGTGTGCCTCTGCATCGGAAATGAGCTGGATTACCCTCCCGAGGGTGGAGTCCTTTCCTATCCTGGTGGCCCTGACTTTCACGACGCCGCTCTGATTCAGGGTCCCCGCATACACCTCATCGCCCGGCTTTTTCTCCCTCGGCATCGGCTCTCCCGTTACAGATGACTCATCGATTGCGGTCAGGCCTTCCACGACGTCCCCGTCAACGGGAATGCGCTCCCCCGGTTTCACGAGAAGAAGATCTCCAGAACTTATTTCCGACACCTTCACCCTCTTCGTCTCCCCATCGGCAATGACGGTGGCGATATCAGGGGAGATGCTCATGAGCGAAACGACAGCGTTCCGGGCAGACTCGGCCGTCACCTTCTCGATGACCGCCCCGAGGACCATCACGAAACTTACAATGGCCGCTGTGAGAAACTCACCCTTCACAAGGCTCGCTATTATCGCTATGCTCACCAGTTCGTCCACGTTCACCCTGCGCCGCAACAGCCCGTCGACTGCCCCTCTGATGATGGGAAACCCGTTCAGGGCGACAGAGGCAAGGGCCAGGGCAATTCCCTCGAAGGATTTAAGGTCCGTGCCCCCTTCCCAGAGGTACGCGGCAAGGGCAAAAACGGCACCCGCAAAGACCCTGTAGAAATCCCCGGATCTGAGCAGTTTCCGGTAGACACCGAGATGTGAGTAGCGGCCTATCATTTCCCGTCCATTTCTCCCCGAATCAGATGACGCGTTCCCGTACCAATAGTGTACCCTAATTTCGTCTCCGGAAACGCTATCTGCAAACTTTCGAGGAAACAAAACAAAGGCAAAAACGTCCCCCCATAGCCATATCTTCCTGAAAATGGTAGAATTTTCTGGTAACGGGGCACGGCCCCGATCCGGGAAGGAGGAAACATATCATGAGAAGGATTACACTGTTGCTCGTCGTACTTTTATTAGCCGGTACCCCTTTCCCCGCTTCCGGCGCGGAAGGGGAAATGCAGAAGAAAGGCGCAGCAGAGGCCGGCATGATGCTTCACCACCTGCACATCATGATGAATCACGGTATCACCATGGTGACCGAGGGATCGAATCTCGTGATGATAGCCGGGATGAAGATGACCCGGTACCTTGACGGGCCCACGAAGATGCACGGGCAGACCATGATCGCCAAGGGGACGAAGATCATACAGCGCTCTCTCGGTGGTTCCGAGATAAAGGAGCTGATGAAGGGAGAGCTTGCCGACTCACCCCCCATGCAGTACACGCTTACCCTCGGGAATGCGATGCTCGACGTGATCGGCCAGCTGGGGAAGATGGACATCGAGCACATGTCCTCGGCACGATCGATGTCGATGCACCACATGCACATCGCACTGAATCATGCCCTCCAGATGGCCGCCCAGGGAGCGAGCCTGATCATGCTCGGAAAGATGGGGATGGCGGGAAAGGTGGACAAATTCTCCCTGGACCACGGCAGAGCCATGGTGTCAGATGCCAGGGCCCTTTTCACGGAGACCATGGAGGGCGAGGAAATGAAGTTCCTGCGCGGCATGGGGGCGACGCCGGAAAATTCCACCCTGATGAGACTGACCTACGATCTGGCCGATGCGATCTCGAAGGTAATCTCCCTTCTCGAAGAGATGCCCGGATGAAGATGCCACGAAACGAGCCCGCCCCTAGAAGAGATCCAGGAGCGCCTCTGAAATGTAATGGGAAAGGCCCACTTTTTGTTGTCCCGTCAACTCTCTGGATACGTTGAAATCGGCCTCGAAAAGATCGCGCTTCAGGCGGTCCACCATCTCAGGATCCGAGAAGCCGATATTCGTCTCCTGGTTTAAGCGCATGCTGAGCAAATTGAGATTGGCCGAGCCAAGGCACGCCCACCCGTCAAAAATCGCCGCCTTGACGTGGGTCATTCCGGGATAGACAAAGACACGTATGCCGTTCCTGACCATGCTGTTCGCAACGAGCAGGTTGCTGCTTGTCATGAGCTCCGAATCGGTGCGGGCAGGCAGGATAACCCGCACGTCCACCCCGCGGCGGCGTGCCTTTATTAGCTCATTTAGCGTCGTATCATCGGTAAAATAGGGATTCTCTATGTAGATGTACCGCCGTGCCTCCCGTATCGCCGCTATGTGAGCCCGATAGATCTCCTCATCACCGGTCTTCGTGTACAGGGGCCGTATGTCGATGTAATCGTCCCTGTGCGCCTTCCCCTGATACCTTTCCGTTCTGAACAGGGAAGCCCATGCGTATCCAAGGTCTCCCGCGAGCCCCTGGTGGGCCCATGCCCTGAAAAAGTCCTTGCTCAGACGACCCACGATAGGGCCTTCGAGTTCGACCATCATGTCGTGCCAGTCGAAGCGGTATTCCCGGCCGATGTTCATGCCGCCGACAAACGCCCTCTTCCTGTCGATGATGATCGTTTTCGTGTGATCGGAAGTGAACCAGGGATTCGCGATCGGGCGGACGGTGACCTCTGAATCCCTTTCCAGATACTCTTTTATCGATGCGGGAAAGGTGAAATCTTTCGGGACCGGCGATTCGGGAGGCTGCCTGCCGTTCAGCATCGAGCTCATCTCACACATCAAAACCTTCACCTCAACCTCTTTTGACCGCTCCCTGAGCAGGTCGGCAATCCTGACCGCATAATCATCCGTGTCGAATATGTTTATGCGAACATAGACGGAATCTTGTGCTTCCTCCATCGACTGAATCAACTCGGAGAAAAAATCCTCCCCGTCAATGAGGAACTTCACGCTTCCCCGGTATCGCTTTCCCGACGTTATCCCGTCGAGCTTCTCCTCCCATTTGCCAAGATCCATTGGGGGGGCATGGGACAAGGGAGGTGGGGGATCGTCGTATTCATGGACGACCGAGGTGAGGGTCCCCTTGGTGGTGTCGAAAGCATAGTTCAGGAGCCGAAAAGTAGAGGAAATCGGGCTCTTGACAAGGGTCAGCACGTGGCTGTTGAGCAAAAAGGCACCCAGAAAACGCACGCTGAAGCCAAGGGACGTCCCTTCATTCTTCTGCGAAGGCCGATTCTTCCCTTTTGCCAGAACCTGCTGACTCCGTCTGGAGGTGGGAAAACGGGAATATGCTATCGCATCCCTGTGAGGGCAGCTGGCGGCCGGAGCAATGGACAGGTCCTTCAATGGTGAATCGCCGCCGGCCCGGAGATCTGGTTTTGGCTGTAACCTTGACAGGGTGAAAGCGCCCGAATCGATATGCAACTCCTTCTCCATGCCGGTAAATTTTCCTGAACCGGCGTAAGTCCCCTCGAAAATCCGGTCTCGTCCAAGACCGCGGTAATCCCCGCGAAGCAAAAGACCGGCAGTTTCATCCACCCTTTTACCCGGCAGATCGAGGCCGAGGGAAGCAAAACGGACTCCTCCAAATTCCACCTCGCTGCCCCACCCAGGGGAAATGGGCACAATCGTCATGAACGCACTAAAGATCAGCACAAGAGGTAATAGAAAGCGTCGCGTTCCGACGATAGGTATGTGGGTTTGCCGTCTCATGTCTTTGTTCAATTACAAACACCGTGCCGCCCGGGAAAAATGCTGCGTACATTATCTAAATATTTGTTTTTATTGTTAAATATTGAGCATCAGATCGGTCACGGGCAATCGAATAGGAACGGTGCTGCGCGGTCTCATCTGCATGCTGCGCACCTGCATTCACACCCGGACGGGGCCTGTCTCCGGGGAAATCACCCCGAATCCCCTGCCGTGGTCATCGGCGGGAGATCCTGTATCCTTCGTGGTAAACTGAGAAGACACGGGAAAAGGCGCTGAAAAGCCAGAGGCGGCGGTGGAAAAAGTGGTCACGAGGGAAAGCAAAACAACCGGAAATGGGAAAGCCCGGGGAAAGCGGCCCGTTCCGCTGGAACTGCTCGCCACCGCAATCCTCCTGCCCCTTCTTTTCCTTCTGCAGCCTGCCTGCCGGCCATCCCCCTCTTCCCTGACAACGGTTTCCGGAAAGACCCTGTTTCGGGAGTTGGGGCCTGCGGCCGGCATGGCCCTGGAGGACGTGACCATCGAGGTTCTCCGCTGGAAGGAAGGAAAATGGCAACCCCACGTAAAGACCCGCAGCGGATATCACGGATCCTTTGTCGTTTATCTGCCGGCAGGAAAATATCTCTTCGTTGCCAGGACGACCCTGCAAAGAAGCAGCGGGGACATTGAGCTTGCGGGACGGCTGGAAGGACTCACCGTCTCCTCGACCGATAGACGACTGGACCAACTCGTCATTGAGATGCGCCAGGCTATGGATTGATTTTCGGCCCGGGCCCTCCCGGGTCCGCAACTATCACTCCTGAGACCTGGATTTCAGGCGGGAGAAATGGATAATCCCGGGCAATAATTCCCTTGACAATGCGAAAATTTGATGTAATGTAACATACTGAACATGATATAGGGACGTGCGATATGGTGCGGGGAAAGAGCGGGAGAATCGTGCTGGAAGTCGACCCATCGGTCAAGGAGCGGCTCTATGACGCCCTGAGCCAAGAGGGCGTAACGCTGAAAGAGTGGTTTCTGCGCCGGGCCATCCGCTACATCAGCGAAAGGACCCAGCCCTCCCTCTTCGACCTCGAATACCGGGACAAAGTACCCCCCCAGGAGACCAGGAAGAAGCCGGAAGACTAAGACGGGAGCCCTATCACAATCTCATGAAAAACAAGACATTTTGGTTTTTCGCCCGTAAACGGAGCGGGATTTGGGAAAAAGAGCGTGCAGGTAACGGCAATATGAAGAACACAATTCCTGTCATCGTCATATCGGTGTCTTTATCGCTTTTGACCCACACCCCCGCCCCGGCGAGCAAGCCCCCGACGTACCGGCTGCATGGTTCGTATGCAGAAGGGGCGAGCAGATTTTCTCCCCCCGATTACCGCGTCATCTCCCCCGGAGATGAATATTTTCCGGAAGAAAGCTCTCCCGTCGGGAGGGGAGCGCAACAGTCCGCCGGTCTGCGATACGCCTCTTCCCGGAAGATCGGGGCCACCAAGGCGGCAGCAGGCAGAGGCGGTGACCGGGTCTCGGAAAACCGGCAGCCGGGGAAGTTGATCCCCTTACCGCTCAGCGGGTCCGTCATGCTGCTTCTCATCGGCACCGGCCTGATACTCCTGGCGGGATTGGGGATGAAAGCCTACCGCAGAATCATAGCGAAGCTATAGGAAAAAGCGATTCCGGGTGCCTCCCCGCCTTTCTGGCCCAACCAACCTCCCTGCCATCCACCCAACCGGTAGAACTTTGGAAGTGTCATCATTACCGGGCTTTGGGGGAATCACACGCCTTCTTTCGGCAATCAAACAGTTAAAGCTTACACATTGAAAAGAAATCTGCTAACTTTAAAAATATGTAAGGAAATCAATTTTATTGCGACTGATAAATCAAAAACCGCAGGAATGCGAAAAAAATAATCTCGAATATGAAAAGAAACACGATTCAGAAGATCGGCATAGTCCTC
>JBFFNJ010000118.1:0-6608 GCA_041563215.1 Candidatus Deferrimicrobia bacterium
ATGGGGCTTTCATCGATGACCGTAGTCGCAAACGCCCTCAGATTGAGGAAGATCCGGTTCAAGGATTGAACCTGGCCGGTGAGGCCATACCTGCGGGGATTATTGCTGCTGCCGGCAGGGGTGGCGGGGAGGGGATGGAGATTTCTGCCAGCTCGACACGAAAGCCCCTCATTCGGCGCCCTTCTGACCCCACAGGAAAGACGTTTCCAACTCCACCACCCGCTCGATCTCGGCAAGCGAGAGAAGGAGGTTGAAAAATGCCGTGTTGAACTCGAACTGGGCCCGGGTGAGCCTCACCCGCGCGTCGAGAAGGTCGGTGATGGTTACGACCTTCTCCTTGTACTGGTTGTTGGTGATGCGCAGGTTTTCCTCGGCCTGTTCGATGGCGTTTTCCGTCACCTCGATCTGTCCGTTCGATATGCGGTACCTCTCCAGGGCTTTTTCGAGCTGCAGGTCGACCTCCTTTTCCAGATCCCTGAGCTCTTCCTCGCGCGCCAGCATTTCTTTCTTTTTCGCAGCCCTGTCGTGAGCGGTCCTGTGGCCCTCGAAGAGGTTCCACGACGCCACGATCGATCCGCTCAGCTCCGTGTCGATGACAAAGAGCCCTTCCCTTCCATCGGGGGCAATGGAATCCCCGATCCTGCGGTAGGTGAGCAGGAAGTCGACGGAAGGCCAGTACTCCCCTTCGATCGCGGCCACCTCGGATGTGTCGGCCAGAATGAGCGCCCGCAAGAACTTCAATTCGCTTCTTTTCTCGAACATCTCCTCTCTGAGGGCCGCCCTGTCGAGGACCAGCTCCGCCGGTGCGTCGGGCTTCTCCAGGATTTCATCGGGACCAAGCGGCCTCCCCATTATTCTCACGAGTGTCTCCCGGGCGGTTTTCAGGTTACTCTCCACCTGGAGCTGGGTGAAGCGGGCCGATGCAAGGTCGACCTCGACGCTCAAAAGGTCGTTTTTTGCGATCAGCCCCTCGCGGAAGCGCAGCTCCGAGTCCCTCTTTTGCCGTTCCAGAAGCTCCACCGCCTCCCGCGCCACATCCAGGTTGCTGCTGGTGTTCAGAACATCTATGAAGGCCCTCTTTGCCTGGAAGATCACGTCCGAGGTAACGGCTTTCTCTTGATAGAGGTTCGCCTCCAAACGGTATTTCTCCTTCTTGAGATTGTATTTGTCGATGAATCCCTTGAAGAGGTTGTACGATGCCTCCGCAGTGAAAACGGAGGTATTCTTCGACGTGAAGAACACCTCCTCCTCCTGTCGGACAAAGGCGTACTCGAGGTCGAAGGCGGGGTAGAATTCCGATCTCTGGGACTTTACCTGCTCACCCTGGGAGTCGCTCAGGAAACCGAACTGCTTTATTCTATTGCTGTTTTCGATCGTGATGTTGACGGCTTCCTCGATTGTCAGCGACAGTGCCTGCGTGGTCCAGGTGAGGAGTATGAAGAGGTAGGCGATGGTTTTTTTCATCTCGTGCTCCTAAAGTGTCGTTACTCCCGTGGCCCGCTCTCTTTCCTCCTTTGCTCCATCCCGATGAAGAACGTGAGCAGGCTCGGAATCACAAAGACGGTGAATACCGTTGAAAGGGCGAGGCCGCCCAGGATCACGCTTCCCAGACCCCCGTAAAGCTCCGATCCGGGGCCCGGTGCTACCACGAGGGGCAGCATGCCGAAGATGCTCGTTGTGGCGCTCATGTAAATCGGCCTGAGCCTGGTCTTCACCGATTCCGTGATGGCGTCGTAATGGTCCATTCCGTGCAGCCGGATGTTGTTCAATGCCTGGTGGACGATCAGGATGGCGTTGTTCACCACGATCCCGATGAGAATGACGAAGCCCAGCATGGTGAGAATGTCCAGGGGATGGGAGTGAAGGAAAAGGTTTACGAGCGTCAATCCGATGAACCCGCCCGCGGCGGCCAAGGGAACGGTGAACATGATCACCAGGGGGTATATGAAGTTGGCAAAGAGCGAGGACATGAGGAGATAGGTGATGACGGCAGCGAGGATGAAGTTGAACTGGAGGGCCCTCCTGGTTTCAGTCAGCTTGTCGGCTGCCCCGCTCATTCCCACTTCCACGTCTTCGAGCATCCCCCGGGCCTGCAGGGGATCGATGACTTTTTCATTGATGATCTCCATGCCCTCCTGGAGGGGGAGGGTTGGGGGCGGCGTCACCTGGAGGGTAACGGTCCTGTCCCTCTCCAGGTGCCTGACCTCGGTCATCCCGGCAGTTCGATTCAGGCTCGCAAGGGAGCTCACGGGAACCACCTTTCCTCCCGGGGTCACCATGAGAGCGCGGTAGAGGTCCTCGGGGGTCGAGATATCCTTTTCCAGCCCTCTCAGGACGAGGTCTATCTTTTTCTCTCCTTCCTTCTTGAACTCACCCACTTTTCTGCCGTCCATCATGACATCGAGGGCCACGCCGAGCTCTTCGGCGCTCATGCCCGATGCCTTCAGACGGTCCCTGGCCGGCACCAGCTGCACCTCCGGGTACGAAAGCTCGAGGGAGGGGATCGGCCGGATCTGGGCCTGGGGGATCTGCTGCTTGATCGACCCGAACATGGCCCCGGCCACCTGGACGACGCGTTTGATGTCGGCCGAGCTGATATCGACGTCTATGGTCCTTGCCCTCCCGAGCCTCGTCTGGAAGATACCGGCCTGGTTGCTCACCCCGAACATCCCGGGAATTTTTGTGATAACGCCGGAAAAGAGGGGAACGAGCTCTCCCGCCCTCTGGATGTGCTCGCTCGTGGCCCCGAAGAGCATGATGGACTCCGTGCCGACGTAGAAGAGGTTTTTTATGGAAGGGAAGCCATCGGTGTCGTGACCGATGTGAGGCTCGATGGAGCCGTGGATGTAGTTTCCAATGTCCTGCCTCTCCTCGTAAGAGAGTCCGGGCGGGGGGACGAGGATGCTGATGACCAGGTTCCTGTTGCCCTGGGGGAGATATTCCATCTTGGGGAAGAGGAGGATGGCGGTAATGATGGAGAAGGCGGTGAGGCCCAGAACCGTCGCGGCACGGGTGAAGGTGCTTTTCAGGGAGAGCCGCACGAGCCCCATTATCCAGTCGACGAGGCGGTTCCCCAGGTCGACCACCCTCTTTCCCCTGACGACCACCTTTCCTTCCGTCAGGGTAAAGAGCTGTTTCGACACCATGGGGATAACGGAGACCGATACGATCAGGCTCAGGGTCACGGCGCAGCTCACCGCTATGGCGATGTCCCGGAAGAGCTGGCCTGCCTCCTCCTTGATGAAGACGACGGGCAAAAACACCGCCACCGTGGTGAGGGTCGACGCCAGGATTGCCCCCCAAACCTCCCGGGCGCCGTCATAGGCCGCATCGAATGCCTTCTTTCCCATTTTTCTGTGGCGGTCGATATTCTCGAGGACCACGATGGCGTTGTCAACGAGCATGCCCACGGCGAAGGAGATTCCCGCGAGGCTGATGACGTTCAGGTTTCTGCCGAAGGCGCTCATGAATATGAAGGCGCCGAAGATGCTGATGGGGATGGCCGTTGCCACCACGACCGTGGAGGAGATACTCCTCAGAAAAAGAAGGAGCACGGTTATGGCGAGGACGCCGCCGATGAGAATGTTCTGTTTCACCAGGTTGATCGCGCCCCTTATGTATGGCCTCTGATCGTAGACCCAGTCCAGGTAGACCCCCTCGGGGGACAGCTTCTTCTCGTTGAGCCAGGTCACCACCTCGTTTGCCCGGTCGGTCATCGCAAGGACATTCGTTCCCGGTTCCGGTTTTACCCCCACGGCGATACCTTCCCTGCTGTTGTGTATCATCGCAACGGTGCGCTTCTCGTAGCCGATCGAAACCGATGCCACGTCCGACAGGAGTATCCTGTTCTGGCCGGTGGATTTGACGATGATCCTTTCGATATCCTCGACCGTTTTGAACTCACCCACCGTCCGTATTCGGAAGTCACGCCTCCCGACCCCCATGATGCCGGCAGAGACGTTCACGTTCTCCCTGCGGAGGACGTCGATCAGGTCCTTAACCGTTAGACCATAAGAGGAGAGCCTCTCGGGACGGATGGTTATGTGCATCTCCGTTTCCGTGCCGCCCCCGATGAAGAGGTCGGCAACACCCTCGACCCTTTCCAGATGCTGCCGTACCTCGTTTTCGAAAAAAGTCCTGTATGTGCTGATCGGCCGGTCTTTGTTTTCCTTCGTTTTGAGGATCATCCATATGACGGGAGACGTGGCGGCGCCGGTGGCGTTGATTATCGGCTTCTCCACGTTTTCGGGATAGGATGGGACTTCGTTCAGCTTGTTCGATACCCGGAGGAGTGCATCGTCAACGTCCGTCCCGATCTGAAAACGCAGGGTAACCGTTCCCTGGCTGTTGATCGAGGAGCTTTCCATCTCGATGAGTCCGGGAATCCCCTTGAGGACGTCCTCCTGCTCCTCCACGATGTCCCGCTCTATTTCGTAGGGGGTGGCTCCCGTCCAGACCGTGGTGACCGTAATTTCCGGCTCCGTGACCGTCGGGGTCAGCTGGTAGGGCATGCTGGAGAGCCCTATCCAGCCGAAGAGCAGCACGAAGATAACCCCCACGATGATCGTTACCGGTTTCCGTATGGAAAAACTTATTAGATCCACTTGTCTCCCCAACCCTTCAGTTTACGCCGGTAAGGCCGGCTCTTTTGCAGCATCCACCCGTTAATCTTCCGATCTTTCTCACCGGGCCTGGTCGATGGCGACGTCCTGCCCGTCCCGTAACCTTTCGTTTCCTTTCACCACTACCGGCATGCCCTCACGCAGCCCCTCTCCATTCACGCCGGCCTCGAGCCCACTGTATCCGAGCACCGTTACCGGGATCATCTGCGCCTTTGACTCGGTGACGGTGAAGACGGCGGTGGTCCCGAAAACGGTGACGATGGCATCGCGGGGCACGATGAGGGACTCTACCTTCTCCCCCTCGGGAAGACTTGCTTTCGCCTCCATACCCTCGAGGAGGGGATAGTCCGTTTTGATCCTGATCTTTACGGGAAATGTCCTCGTCGATATATCCCCCATCGGGATGATGGCGAAAACCCGTCCTGTGAATTGCTTTCCCCCCGCAGAGACTTCGACCTCCATTTTCTCCTCCACGAGGCTGATAATGCTGGAAGGAACGTCGACGACGATGTCGTAGCTATTTCTCTTCGCAATCGTTGCAACCTTTACCCCGGGGTCGAGCCACTCCCCCCTGTCGGCGAATTTCTTTATGACCACCCCGTCGAAGGGAGACCGGATCGTTTTTTTCTCCAGCTCGATCTTCAGCTGTTCCACCTCGTTTTGGAGGGAGGCCGTTTTTCTTTCAAACATCAACACCTTGAACCGGTAGTCGTCGTAGGTCTGTTCCGCTACCGATTCCTCCCGGTAGAGATTCTCTATCCTTTTGAGGTCTATCTGCGACTTTTCAAGCTCGGTCCGCGCCTCTTCGTAGTTGGCGACCACCACCTCCATCCTCTTTTCGAGAATTTCCGAGTCCATTTTCAAAAGGGTCTGGCCCTGCTTTACCGCCTGCCCCTCTTCGAACAGGACCTCGTTTACGCTCCCGCTCACCTCGCTGGAGAGGTCTGACACCTGGCTGAAATAGACGCTGCCCGTAAATTCGGCGTAGGGAGAAAGCATCCCGGTTTTTACCTGCGAGACAACCACCAGTGCAGGCGGCATTCCCTTCTTCTCCTTCTCTCCCCTGGATTCGGTGAGCCCGGCTTTCGAGAGCATGGCGGCCGCTGCGAGAGCACCGGTGACGGCGAAAAGAGAGATTTTGCGTTTCCTTGACATCATTTTCCTCCTGCTGACTTCCTCGTTCTTGCTTTCCGGTTTTTCTTGAGTGTCCCGTGCATGAAGATATCTACGAAGAGGGCTATGTTTCTTTCCATCTCCTTTTTCTGCAGGTTTTTCCCGCGCAGAATCTCTTCGCTGAGGAAGTAGGAAAAGATGCTCCGTAAAAACAGCCGTGCGCCATCTTCCGGCGGGAAGCTCCTGATCGTTTCCGAATCCTGCAGCTTCTTCAAGTACTCCCCGAGGATACGGACCATCTCATCCACGAAGGCGGTGTGAACGTCCCGTACCTTCTCGGGGTAGAGGTTGAGCTCCGAGAGGATGATCTTCACCAGCGACTTTCTCTCCCGCAGTGTCTCGAGAAACTGCAGGCCGATCGTCTTGAGCGCCTCGGGGTACGGCATCGTTTCGAGATCGGGCCCCAGCTCCTTCAATTTCGTCAGGAAGGTGTACCGCTTCAAAACCTCTTCGAAGAGCTTTTCCTTTGAACCGAAGTGCCGGAACAGGGTAAGCTCCGTTACACCCGCTCTCGTCGATATCTCTCTCGTCGTGGCCCCGAGGTAGCCTTTTTCCGAGATGAGGCTCAGGGTTGCACTCAAAAGCTTCTCTTTTGTATCCAGTGGCATCATAATGTAAGTATTTACTTACTATAATTGCATGTCCCTGTCAATTACTATGACACACCCCTCGTTCCCTGTTGGCCGGCAGGTGCGTGGGGGGGGATTGTCCTGCCCCTTTCCGCCGGGAGGAAACTGGCTGCACGGGACAACGTCTTGCGCAGGTTTTTACGAGATTATAAGATGACGACCCTGTTTTTTGTGGGAAAATAAC
>JBFFNJ010000119.1:0-6589 GCA_041563215.1 Candidatus Deferrimicrobia bacterium
TCGTATTTTCCGAATCACCCAGAGACGGCAGGTTCATCGAGAACGTGGGAACCTACAACCCGATGGTGGATCCTCCGGAAATTACCGTCAAAGAGGACAAGATCATATCCTGGCTGGAGAAGGGAGCGAAGCCCTCAGATACGGTGAGGAGCCTGCTGAGGAAAAAGGGCGTCTGGGCAAAATTCATGGAGATGAAGAAGCAAAAGGATTCTGCAGCGTAAAACGCGCACCATCGCCTGGAGACTGAACCCGTTCCGTTGAACCCATGGAGAAGGAACTGACGCGGAGGTGAGAGAGATGAAAGACTTAATCGAAACGATCGCCAAGGCTCTCGTTGATCATCCAGATGAGGTAGAGGTGAGTGAGGTGGAGGGAGAAAAAACCTCCGTTCTCGAGTTAAAGGTAGCCAAGGAGGACCTCGGCAAGGTCATAGGGAAGCAGGGCCGCACTGCTCGGGCAATAAGGACGATTTTGAGCGCGGCTTCCACCAAGATAAAGAAGAGGTCTGTCCTCGAAATCATCGAATAATGCGTGTAACCGGTGACGATTTGTTTTTAGCGGTCGGCTTGGTTGTGCGTGTCCACGGGGTAAGGGGAGCAATCAAGGTAAAGATGTATTCGGGAGAGGCGGATGTGCTCGCATCCGTATCTTCCGTTTTCTTTCAGGCCGCCTACCTGGAAAAGAGCTTTGTGCAGAGAAAGAAAAAAGAGGGGTATCTTTGTTTCGAGATAGCCTCTGTCAAGGGTTCCAGGGGGGGCGCCCTCGTATCTCTTGTGGGAGTTGACGATGTGGACCTTGCGCAGAGCCTGGTGGGGCAGAAGGTGTTCGTTTTCAAGCAGGACCTGCCCGAGACGGCCGAGGACGAATATTACTACTACGAGCTCGTGGGATTCAGGGCTGAAGATGGGGATGGCAACCTCATCGGGATGGTGTCCCGCGTCATTCCCTCGCCTGCCCACGACATACTGGAGATAAAGACCCCTGGAGGAGAGAAAATGATCCCCTTCGTTGAATCCTTCGTCCCCCGCGTAAAGCGGGAGGAAAAGGTTGTCGTCCTTTCCCCGATCAAAGGTATGCTGGACGATGAGGTTTGATGTCCTGACAATTTTCCCCGGCCTGTTCGACGTTATCTTTTCAGAGACGATCATCCGGAAAGCAATCGAAAAGGGAACGATCTCCGTCGGCGTCCATGACATTCGGGATTACACGGAAGACAGGCACCGGGTAATCGACGACCTCCCCTACGGGGGGGGGCCGGGGATGGTCATGAAACCGGAGCCCCTGTTCCGCGCCGTCGAGCATGTAACGGGGGAGTTCGGCAGGGGGACGGTCGTTCTCCTCACCCCGCAGGGGCGGCGTTTAGACAGCACCCTCGCCCGGGAGCTTGCCGGCAGGGAGCACCTGATTCTTATCTGCGGAAGGTACGAGGGAATAGACAACAGGGTGTCTCTTCATCTCGCCGATATGGAGATCTCGATGGGCGACTACGTTTTGACCGGAGGAGAGATCCCGGCGATGGCCCTCATAGATGCCGTCTCACGCTTCGTTCCCGGCGTGGTGGGGACGATGGACTCCGTTGCGCGAGATTCCTTCGAGGAGGGCATGCTCGCTCCTCCCCACTACACCCGGCCGGAGCGCTTCGAGGATATGAGCGTCCCGGAGGTGCTGCTCTCGGGGAACCATGAGAGGATACGGGAATTTCGGATCAGGGAAGCCCTGAAGAAGACCCTCGCCGTTCGTCCCGACCTCCTGAAGAGAGAAAAATTGAGTGATGAAGCAAACAGGATCCTCGACGATCTCATGAAGGAAGCGGAAAGAGAAAGAGAAAAATAGTAATGCGGAATGCGGAAATCGGAAAGCAGATTGGGGAGTGGGATAAAAGCAGAAAACGGGAACCCCTTAAGAGGCGAGAGGTTAAAGGAGAAAGGAGAAAGTTGTCTATACAACCCCTATCTCCTGTCTCCTATCCCCTTTCTCATATCGGGTTTGAAACTATGAACTGTGAACTACGAACCAAGAGCTGAACGATGGGTTTAAGCCATATCTACATGGCCCTCGTCCACCATCCCGTGTACGACAAGGGCAGAAGGGTCGTCACCACGTCGATCACCAACCTCGACCTACATGACCTGTCGCGGCTTGCAAAGACCTTCGGGCTCGGTGGGCTCTATATAGTCCAGCCGTCGCATCTGCAGGCCGAGCTGGCACGGCGTATCATCGGCCACTGGGAAAAGGGCGCGGGGGCGTCCTATAACGAGACGCGCAGGGTGGCCTTCGCGATGATCGAGCTGGTCCCCAGCATCGAGGAAATGGTAAAGCGTGTCGGGGAAAAGACGGGCAGGGAGGTGAGGCTCGTTGCCACGACGGGAAGGAGGCATCCGGGCCAGGTGGATTACCGGCAGGGGAAGAAAATACTGAAAGACGGCTCAGTTTCAATTATAATGTTCGGAACGGGGTGGGGACTTTCGGATGATCTCGTGACGTCATCCCACATGGTGCTCGAGCCGATCGTGATATCCGATGACTACAACCACCTTTCCGTGAGGTGCGCTGCAGCAATAATTATTGACAGATTATTTGGAAAATAATATATTGAACAGTCTTGCCGCATCGTTTGCCGGAGGAAGAAATGAGTATCATCGATGACATAATGAAGGACTCCCTCAAGAGGAAGATACCCAGGTTCAAGGCGGGAGATACCGTGCGGGTGTACCTCAGGATCAAGGAGGGGGAAAAAGAGAGAGTCCAGTATTACGAGGGGGTTGTCATCGGCATTCACAACAACGGGATCTCCAGCACGTTCAAGGTCAGGAAGGAATCCTACGGGGTTGGCGTTGAGAGGACCTTTCCCCTCTTTTCCCCCCTGATCCAGAAGATAGAGGTAAAGAGGCGGGGAGACGTGAGGCGGGCGAAACTCTACTATCTCAGGAAGCTGTCCGGCAAAAAGGCAAAGGTGAAAGAGAAGAAGGACTGGATGCTGAAAAAGAGCGAGGTGGAGGCGCGGGAGGCTGAAGCCGCCATCGAAGAGGAAACTCCCGTTGCGCCGGAAGCGGTTGTAGATACCCCCGATCACGTGGCTGATACCCCGCCTGTGGAAGCGGAGGCTCTCGAGGCGGAGGCGGAGGAAGCGGTCGAGGAGGCGGCGGTTACAGAACCTGCAGCCCCTGAGCCGGAGGAGGAAGGAACCGAACCGGAAGCAGCCGAAGCAGAAGCAGCCGAAGCAGAAGTGGCCGAAGCAGAAGTAGCTGAAGCAGAAGCAGTCGCCCCGAAGGAAGGTGAAGAGCAAGCCGAAAAAGGCTCCTCCACCGAGGACGAGGAAAAGGGAAAAGAGACCGGGAAGAAACCTCGCGGCAAGAAGAGTTAACCAACCCCTTGATGATCAGGTTGGAGCACAGCCTCGCAGATAGAGGGTATAAATGCATAACGGGTGTCGATGAAGCAGGAAGGGGTCCGCTTGCCGGCCCCGTCGTTGCCGCGGCAGTTACCTTTCCGAAGGGATATCAGAACAAGCAGATCGGGGATTCAAAGAAGATTTCCCCCGAAAAGCGGGAATCTCTTTTCTTCACCATAACCAACGAAGCTGAATCCTACGGTGTCGGCATCGCCACGCATATGGAGGTCGACCTTTTCAACATACACCAGGCGAGCCTGCTCGCGATGCAGAGGGCGGTAAAGATGCTCGACGTGATCCCTGATGTCATCCTCGTCGACGGGCGGTTTGCCATTCCCGACCTGAACATCGAACAGATCACCGTCAAAGCCGGCGATGAGACCGTCCAATCGATTGCGGCGGCCTCGGTGGTTGCGAAGGTGACCAGGGATGCGATCATGGAGAAATATCACGACGCCTTTCCCCAGTACAACTTTGCCAGGCACAAGGGCTATCCCACGAGGGAGCACCGGAAGGCAATCGAAAAGTATGGTCCCTGTCCCATCCACCGGAAGTCCTTTCGGGGCGTAACCGATGAGTAGGAGGGGCAGTGTTGCATCGGGCAGGAAGGCGGAGGAGAAAGCCTGCCGGTACCTCGAAGATCGGGGGTACCGGGTCGTGGGCCGAAATGTCCGGGCCGGTCGCCGTGAAATCGATATTATCGCACGCAGGGACGACACCCTCGTCGTGGTGGAGGTGAGGAGCAAGAGGAGCCACTCCCCCCTCCTGAGCTCGGAAATAGTCGGATTCGGCAAGAGAGTGAGCGTGGCCAGTGCTGCCCGGGAAGTGATCGGTGGATACCGGAAGCCTGAAGACTCGGTACGCTTCGATGTGATTATCGTGGCAATGGACGAAACGGGCGCTTTCGCGGGCTTAGACCACATTGAAAATGCTTTTTCAGCGGGAGGCGAGATCATCTGATCGCTTTCCTTTTCGCCTCGCGCTGCGGGCTTATCCTGCTATCGGCACTCCCGGATTGTACGTGCGGGACGCGGCCGCTGCAAGGGGAAGACCGGCGTGATGACGGTTTATTTTTAAACGCATCTACTTGAGAGGTGGGTCGTGAGGGAAAAGCGAGTTGAGGCACGGAAAATGCTCCTGTCGGGAAACGAGGCGATCGCCCTGGGGGCGTTCGAGGCGGGGGTGAAGGTCGCTTCGGCCTACCCGGGTACCCCATCGACGGAGATTCTCGAGTCCCTGTCGCGCTACAGCGGCGTGTACACGGAATGGGCGCCGAACGAAAAGGTGGCGGTGGAGGTGTGCCTCGGCGCGTCCTTCGCCGGCGCGAGAACGCTTGCGGCCATGAAGCACGTGGGTCTGAACGTGGCTGCAGACCCGCTCTTTACGTCGGCCTATACGGGCGTCCGGGGGGGGTTCGTCATCGTCACTGCCGATGACCCGGAAATGCACAGTTCACAGAACGAGCAGGATAACAGAAACTACGCCTTTGCGGCAAAGATACCCATGCTCGAACCGTCTGACTCCTTCGAGGCGAAGGAGTTCACCAGGCGCGCTTTCGAGATCAGTGAAGCCTTCGACACGCCGGTGTTGATCCGGACCACCACCCGGGTGTCCCACGTGAAGGGAGTCGTAACTCCCGGAGAACTCATGGAGCTGAAGATCGAGCCCGGCATCGTCAAGGACCCCGACAAGTTCGTCATGCTCCCCGTGAATGCCAGGAAGAGGAGGGAGGCGCTGGAGGACAGGCTGGCCAGGCTCAGAGAATTTGCCGAGACCTTCCCGGAAAACGTCATCGAGCCGGGCAGGGGAAAGAGGGGGTTTATCACCTCCGGTGTATCCTACCTCCACGTGAAGGAGGCATTTCCCGACGCGCCGGTTTTGAAGCTGGGCATGATCTATCCCTTCCCGGAAAAACTCATCAGGGGTTTTGCCGAGGAGATGGAGGAAATATTCATCGTCGAGGAACTCGATCCCTTCATCGAGCTCCACGTCAAGGCGATGGGCGTCCCCTGCAAGGGGAAGGAGGTCATCCCGGCCTACGGCGAGATCGACGCCCGGGTCGTTCGCCAGGCGGTGACGGGAATAGTCGAGGAACCGGCATTTGCTCCCGTGGAGGTGCCCGCGAGGCCGCCGAACCTCTGTCCCGGGTGCCCTCATCGGGGCCTTTTCTTCGCTCTCTCGCGGCTCGACGTGTTCGTTGCGGGGGATATCGGGTGTTACACCCTCGCCTTTTTCAAGCCCCTGGAGACGATGGACTCATGCGTCTGCATGGGGGCGAGCATAGGGAATGCCTTCGGCATGGAGAAGGCCATCGGAAAGGATGCACTCGGCAAAGTGGTGGCCGTCATCGGTGATTCCACCTTCATCCATTCGGGGATTACCGGCCTGATCGACATCGTCTACAACAGGGGTTTTTCCACGGTCATCATTCTCGACAACAGGACCACCGCCATGACGGGACAGCAGGAAAATCCCGTCACGGGACAGACGCTGTCCGGGGAGAAGACGGTCGAAGTCGACCTTCCCGCCCTGTGCAGGGCGGTGGGGGTAGAGCACGTGTACCGGATCAATCCGAACGACATCGAGAAGACCTACCAGCTGCTGAAACGGGAAGTGGAGCGTCCGGAGCCCTCGGTGGTCATAACGGAGTACCCCTGCGTCCTCCTCCCCGTGGAGAAACAGAAGAAGAAACCCGTTCACCTCGTGATCCTGGAAAAGTGTACCGGCTGCAGGACCTGCCTGAAACTCGGGTGTCCCGCCATAGAGTGGGTGCCAGTCACCGAAGAGGAGGCGACCCGCCTCGGGATGAGGCCGAACCAGAAGGGCTACGCCAGGATAAATCCCGTCCTGTGCGATGGGTGTGGACAGTGCGCTCCCCTCTGCAAGTTCCAGGCTATCGTCACCGAAGAGGAGGGGGGAAGTGAAGGGGAAAGGTAACATCATCTTCTGCGGCGTGGGGGGCCAGGGAATCCTCCTGGCGAGCGAACTGACCTCCCTGGCGCTGCTCGCAGCGGGGTTCGACGTG
The DNA here is from genome assembly GCA_041563215.1 of Candidatus Deferrimicrobia bacterium. Lineage (GTDB taxonomy): Bacteria > Desulfobacterota > Deferrimicrobia > J040 > J040 > WVXK01. The sequence goes on from JBFFNJ010000119.1 coordinate 6,417, forward strand.
AAAAAGAGCGAGGTCCACGGCATGGCGCAGCGTGGCGGGTCCGTGGTTGCCCACCTCCGCTATGGCAGAAAGGTGTTTTCCCCCCTCATCGAGAATGGCGCAGCCGATGTGGTTGTATCCTTCGAGCTCGTCGAATCCCTCAGATACCTTTCTTTTATGAACAGGAAGACGAA
>JBFFNJ010000120.1:0-6508 GCA_041563215.1 Candidatus Deferrimicrobia bacterium
AATGTGAATGCGATGGAACCGTTTACGGGTGGCTTGAACGGGCAGGACAGATACCCCTTCCCCCCTATATCAAGAGGAAGGGGGACGGGAAATCATTTCCCGATGAAGAGCGCTACCAGACGGTGTACGCCAAGGTGCCGGGTTCCGTTGCTGCGCCCACTGCCGGTCTCCACTTCACGGAGAAACTCCTCGGGGACATCGTGGATAAGGGCGTTCACGTTGCAAAAGTGAGCCTCAACATCGGATACGGAACTTTTTCACCCATCAGAAAAGAACAAATTGAAGATCACCGGATGCACCTCGAATATTTTTCAATCCCTCCTGAATCTGCTGATTTGATAAAGAAACAGAGAAAAAGGGGCGACAGAGTAATCGCCGTCGGTACCTCTACCGTTCGGGCACTGGAGACAGCATTCGGACGGGACGCAAACACTGCGGCCTGTGCGGGGTACTCTGACCTGTTCATATATCCGGGTTACCGGTTTCGGATGGTCGACGGGATGGTCACAAATTTCCACCTTCCAAGGAGCAGCCTCATCGCTCTTGTCATGGCTTTCTGCGGTGTCGGGGAACTGAAAAGGTGTTACCGGGAAGCGATCTCGAAAAATTACCGTTTCTTCTCCTACGGAGATGCCATGTTTGTCCTGTGAGGTTTGAGAAATTGGAGTTCAGAATAGAGAAAGAGTGCAACAGTACTGATGCGAGGGCGGGCGTCATTACAACTTCCCGTGGCACATTCCATACCCCCGCATTCATGCCTGTTGGAACGGCGGGTACAGTAAAAGCCATGACGCCGGAGGAGGTCAGGGACATCGGGTACGGGTGCATTCTCGCAAATACTTACCACCTCTACCTTCGTCCCGGACACAAGCTCATAGAGGGACTTGGCGGGTTGCACAGGTTCATGGGTTGGGACGGCAACATTCTCACGGACAGTGGAGGTTTCCAGGTTTTCAGCCTATCGCCCCTCAGGAATATAACTCCTGAGGGAGTTGTTTTCAGGTCCCATCTGGATGGTAAGATGCTCAAGCTAACCCCTGAGCGTGCGGTTGAGATCCAGAGATCGCTTGGCTCGGACATCATGATGCAGCTCGACGTTTGTGTGGAACATCCCGCTGACAAAAAGACAGTGGAAGAGGGGGTGCTGCTTTCCGCAAAGTGGGGCAAGGAGTGCCTCAATGTGGCAAGGAGGCACGGGGATACCCTTTTCGGGATAATTCAGGGAGGAATGATAGAGGAGTTGAGAAAGCGATCCCTGGAGTTGACGGTGGAAAATGGTTTCGACGGTTATGCAATAGGTGGTCTGTCCGTCGGTGAAAGCAAGCCCCTCATGTTGGAAATGATAGATTATACCTCTTTGCTCATGCCGCAGGAAAGGGTGAGGTATCTCATGGGCGTTGGAACCCCTTCGGACATACTGTTCTCGGTTTCCCGGGGCATAGATATTTTCGATTGTGTCCTTCCCACGCGAAATGCGCGAAACGGTCAGCTCTTCACATGGAAAGGCCAGATCGCTATCAAGCAGAGCAGGTACCGTGACGACGAGAGCCCTCTCGACCCGGATTGTGCCTGCTATACCTGTAAAAAATTCTCAAGGTCCTATCTCAGGCATCTTTTCCTGGCGGGTGAGATACTCTCTTCCCGGTTGAACACGATTCACAATCTTTTTTTCTATCATGAACTCATGAAACGGGTGAGAGAATCAATTATTAATGGAAATTTTCATCTATTTGTGAAACAATTTTCAATCTTAAGGAAGCATTGAAATCAACATGATCGTAGATGGAGGTGAGGGATGTTACTCGGGTCGATTGCATTTGCCATGAGTGAGAAAGGGGCGGGCGGATCTTCCGGTCTCGTTGGCCTCGTGCCCCTTGTGCTCATGTTCGTAATCTTCTATTTTATCCTGATCAGGCCACAGCAAAAGCAGGTCAAGAGACATCAGGAGTTCATCAAGAATCTGAAGAAGGGTGACAGAGTGGTCACCAATGGTGGCCTTCACGGGTCGGTAACCGGTCTCACCGATACAGTGGTGACCCTCGATATTGCAGATAATGTGAGGGTCAAGGTGTCAAGAACCGCCATTGCAGGTTTAAGCAAGGATCAGGCCTCTTCGCAGCAACAGTAAATTCAACCGAAAAAGAACCTGAAAGGAGCCTCTCGAGATGAAAAGGAGTATTCTGTGGAGGGCCATACTGGTCGGTTTGATAACTGTTGTAGGAGTATTTCTCCTCGTACCGAGCGTTACGACCTACGTTCCTGCTTCCTTGAAGGATAAAATAGGGAAGATAAACCTCGGCCTCGATCTCCAGGGCGGTATTTTTCTGCGGCTCCAGGTAGAGCTCGATAAGGCGGTGGAAAACACGATATCCCGGTATTCGGATGATGCAAAGACATCGCTGCGGGAGAAGGGAATTCCCGTCCTCTCGATCAAGAGGGTCGATGGGGCTTCTTACCAGATAGTGATACCGCCGGGCGAGTTTATCGAGAGAGCCCGGACCGCTCTCGAGCAGCGTTTTGGAAACCTCGAGATCGAAGTGGGTGAAATACGCGAGGGTACGGCAACGTTGATTCTTTCCATGAGGGACTCGGAGGTCAGTTTCATAAAGAACAATGCCGTGAAACAGGCTGTTGAGACAATACGGAACAGGATCGACCAGTTCGGCGTCCGGGAGCCGCAGATTGTGAGCGAAGGTGAAGAGAGGATAGTGGTTCAGCTCCCGGGGATAAAAGAGAAGCAAAGGGCTGTAGACATTGTCGGCAAGACGGCGCTTCTCGAATTCAAGCTGGTCGATTCGGAGCACAGCCTCGATGATGCCCTGTCCGGCAACGTTCCGGAGAATTCGGAGATACTGTATCAGAAATCTGTTGACAGAAATTCGGGAGTTGTTTCCAAAAATGCGATCCTCCTGTTCAGGAGGACCCTTTTGACGGGAGACCATATTAAGACAGCCCGGGTAAGTTTCGACAACAGGAGCGGTGCCCCGTATGTTTCACTCTCATTCGATTCTATCGGGGCGAAAATATTTGACCGGGTAACGGGCGAGAATGTGAAAAGGAGACTTGCTATTGTCCTCGACGACACGGTCTATTCCGCCCCGGTAATTCAGGAAAGAATATCCGGTGGGGAAGCCCAGATAACGGGTAGCTTTACTACTGATGAGGCCTCCGACCTGGCTCTGGTGCTCCGGGCGGGCTCTCTTCCTGCGCCGGTAACGATTATTCAGAATGTCTCTATCGGCCCATCGCTTGGACGTGATAGTATCGATAAGGGGATAAGGGCGTCCATAATCGGGCTGATACTCGTTGTGGTCTTCATGGTTGTCTACTACAGGCTTTCCGGGCTAATCGCAGACCTGGCGCTGTTCTTGAATCTCATTTATCTGCTCGCAGTTATGGCCGTGCTTGAGGCGACTCTCACCCTGCCCGGCATTGCGGGGATAATCCTGACCATCGGTATGGCTGTTGATGCCAATGTATTGATCTTCGAAAGGATCCGGGAAGAACTCAGGCTCGGAAAGACGGTCAGGGCATCGATTGACGCAGGTTACGATAAAGCCCTTTTCACCATCATCGACTCCCATATAACGACTCTCATTACGGCGGCCGTTCTCTTTCAGTTCGGGACGGGACCCATCAAGGGCTTTGCCGTTACGCTGTCACTCGGCGTCCTGATAAATCTCTTTACATCGCTGGTGTGCACAAAGGTGATATTCGACTACGTAAACTTCAAACAGCCGATGAAGACGTTGAGTATCTGAGGGGGTGGACTGATGGAGATCATCAAAGATACAAATATCGATTTCATGCGGGCAAAGAAAATATCCTTTTCCATTTCTGCATTTCTGGCTATCGCGGGAATTGTCAACCTCGCCCTTATTTTTACCGGCAGGGGAAATCTCGGTGTTGATTTTGCAGGGGGAACATCCGTCCAGGTGAAGTTCGAAAAGCCGTTTAAAGTTGATACGCTAAGAAAAGCTCTCGGCGATGCGGGATTCGTTGATGCCAACATTCAGGATTTTGTGGCACAGAATGTGGCCCTGATAAAAGTTGGGCTCAAGAGCGGAAAGGGCGAGATGGTTGCCGATGCGATAGCTGATGTTGTCAGGAGCACCTTTCAAGACAATGGATTCGAGGTGCAGGCAGCGACGGAAATAGGCCCGGCGATTGGAGCAAAGCTTCGCAGGGATGCACTGATTGCTGTTGTCATTTCCACAATCGGTATCATCCTTTACATAGCGTGGCGATTTGAATTCAAGTTCGGGGTTGCCGCTGCAATAGCTACGTTCCATGATGTCCTGGCAGTGCTCTTTATCATGACCATCCTCGGAAGAGAAGTGAACCTCCTCCTTGTCACCGCACTCTTGACCCTCGCCGGGTATTCACTTACCGATACGGTTGTGGTGTTCGACAGGATCCGGGAAAACTTGCGGGGAAGAAAGGGGAAGACCTTCAGCGAAATAACCAACAGGAGCATAAACGATGTTCTCAAGCGAACGATCATTACATCACTGACCACATTTATAGCAGTGGTGAGCATTCTCGTGCTCGGAGGAGAGGTGATAAGAGACTTCGCCCTTGCCCTGGCATTTGGAGTCATAATAGGGACGTACTCATCTGTATTCCTCGCGTCTCCCCTTGTCGTCATGTGGAGAGGAGACAAAATCATACAGGTCAGAAAATAAGCGTGATGGAGAGAAATATCGGAAAGATCTGGAAGGTTAAGAATCCTGATGAAAACGTGATAAGCGATATTTCGAGCCATTTAGGCGTTAGCAGGCTTTTTGCTACAATCCTGGCAAACAGAAGTCTCTGCGAACTGGGCCAGATCCAAACCTTCCTCGGCACGGACCTTTCTACACTTTCAGATCCCATGGAAATGGCCGATATTGAAAAGGCGGCCGGAAGAATAATCGAGGCATGTGAAAGGGATGAAAAAATATTCATCTATGCCGACTATGATGTTGATGGAGCTACCGGCGCAGCATGCCTGTATCTGTTTCTGAAAGAGCTTTTTCCCTACCTCCAGATATACATTCACCAGAATGACAGGATCAAAGACGGCTATGGTTTGAAGATGGAGTATATGAGGTTTGCTGCGAGAACAGGGTTTTCTCTCATCGTAACCGTCGATTCGGGGATATCGGATTTTGCCGAGGTGGAAGAGGCGGGACACCTCGGGACGGACGTGATCATTACAGATCACCATTCTGTCCTTGATACGATACCGAATGCCTATGCCGTTCTCAATCCTCGAAGAAAAGAATGCAGATATGGTTTCAAGGACCTTGCCGGAGTGGGAGTCGTTTTTGCGCTCATCTGCGCGATAAGAAAAACTCTTCGAGAATCAGGGTTCTTTGCGGGAAAGAGAGAGATTCAGCTGTCGCAGTACCTGGACCTCGTTGCCCTCGGAACGGTTGCGGACCTGGCACCGTTGACGGGGGACAACAGGATGTTCGTAAAGTATGGCCTTCTCCAAATAAGGAGGGATCCCCGCCCGGGGATTTTAGCGCTGCTCGATGTGTCGGGGGTGAAGCGGGAATATGTGAACGAGGTGGACCTGGCATACAGGATCGGGCCCCGTTTGAATGCTGCAGGACGGGTCGGGGACTCTTCGCTCTCATCGACAATACTGATTGAATCATCAGATGAGCGTGCCCAGGACTTTGCGAGGATACTGTCCAGGGAAAACAGAAAGCGGCAGATGGAGGAAGATAGAATTTTCAAGGAGGCAAGGAGAATCATCGAAGAGGGTGATCTGCACAAAGGCAGATTTATCGTAATAGGCTCTGAAAACTGGCATATAGGGGTTGTTGGTATAGTTGCGTCAAAGATCGCTGAAAGTTACTCCAGGCCGTCGCTTGTCTTCTCTTTTGACGGAAGTGATGCGAAGGGGTCGGGAAGAAGCAAGAGCCCCTTTGATATCCTGAAAATATTGCATGAGTGCTCTGATCACATAGAGAGATACGGCGGACATCCCCGGGCCGCGGGGGTCGTGGTAAAAAAAGATAGATTCGGTAAATTCAACGAGGCGGTGCAGGCTGCTATGCTCAACCTCTATGGGGAGGAGAAAATAACGTCGGTAATCGACGTAGATGCTGAAGTCGAGCTTGCGAGCTTGACGAAAAACGTACTCGACGAGCTCGAGGTCCTCTCCCCGTATGGAATCGGCAACCCCGAGCCTCTTTTCCTTTCCCGGAACCTGATGGTTTCTGACCTATCCGTCAGGAACAGGGGTTTGATAACGATGGATGTTGTGCAGGGAGGCATAAGATTCGAGGTTCTTGCCTTCAATATGAGGGAGTTGAAAAATGAGAGTCCCGAAAGGATTGATCTTCTCTATTCGCCCAAACTTTCCGTGTATCGTGGCCGGAGCGAGATAAAGCTCATGGCGCGTGACATGCGACTCCTTTGAGCCACTTTTCCCTCGGGAGGTCAACTTGGCGGGTATTGCAAAGCTCAAATTATATATAAACAAAACGCTCGATGAGCAGGGGTGCGAGAGAAA
>JBFFNJ010000121.1:0-6502 GCA_041563215.1 Candidatus Deferrimicrobia bacterium
CCTTCCGCGACCTTCTCATTGATCCGTTCTGCCTCGATGAGCACGTCGAAGGGAGGTGAGTAACCGATCGCCCTTGCAGTTGCCATGTTTATGGTCAGGTTCTGCCCGTAAAGGAGACCTACCTGAAAGGTTCCGGGATCTTCTCCTATGAGGATCCGCTGCACGTTGAGGGCAACCCTGCGGGCGAGGCGTGTAAAGTCCGAAGAGGGTGATACGGATGCGAGTATTCCCTCTTCCACCTCCTGCCTCCCGTAGAGCGAGAAAGTGGGTAGCCGCTTTTCGATCAGGCCGGCAACGAGCCGTTTGAATTCTGAAGGCGTGAACCTGACGAGAGAGGCCAGGAAGACTGCCTCTGTTTCGGGGGACAGGGATTTGAGGACGTGGTCGGCCGAATCCGTTGCGGGGATCAACGAGAGCTCTGCCTGGTTTTCCCTCCCGATCTTTTTCGCCTCTTCTGCGATTCGGGGGAATGTTTCAAGGAGAAGGCGGTCTGCGATCACGGAAAGTTGGGTAAAGGGGACCATCCTTTGGAATAGTTTGATGTCCCTCCCCGCTTTTTTGAAAGAGGTAATGTAGGAGAGGTTTTTCACACCGCTTGCGCCCCTCTCGAAAGGGAGGCCCTGCAACTCCACGTCTATGATGATTGGGGCAATGACGGGCTTGGGGAAAACCCTTCTCTGGCAGATTTCATTGGATGAAATCGATCCCAGGGTAATGATGATATCCACATCGGGATCATCCAGCAGAGAATCGATGGCCCGGTTTATGCCCTCTTCGGTCCAGTCGGCGAAAACGTGCTTTTCCGGAGGGAATCTCACGTCGAATTCGGCTCTCGTTACCTCCAGTATCTCCCTCTTGAAAACGTCTGCGTTAAGGTCGAGGCGCCCCGCAGGGGGGCCGTCACCGATGAAACCGATGGTTACCTCTTTTCGATCAGCAGAGAGTGCCTGCGGGTCGCCGCCGAAAAAGGTGACTGTCAGAATTATCAGAAAGAGTAAACCTCTTTGCAGCCGTGCTTTCATGGTTTCCCCCCGTTATGGTCTTGCAGGTATCTATCCACTATTTGGATCCTTCCTGCCGGAATAAGCGATGTGGAGCCCCACGAGCCGGGCGACCAGGACGGCCAGGTACATCTGGCCGACGATGGCTTCGAGGGATGCGAATGACCTCGCTGCCCTGGTGGCGGGGGTTATGTCCCCGTACCCCAGAGTGGTGAGGGTAATGTAGCTGTAGTATACGAATACCGATATTGGTGATCCACCCACCGAATATCCCCTGAAATCTTCGGGGCTGCCGGGGAGGTTGTTGAAGGAGCCGGGATTCAGAATCTCCAGCAGAGAATAGGCCATGGCCCAGATCAGTCCGATAAAGAGGAAGACGCAGAAGGCCCCGAATATCTTGTCGATTGTAACCTGCTCGTCTTTCAAAACGTCCTTCAAAATAATTACCCCGGTGGTCATAAAAAAGACCAGATATGAACCGATGGAAATAGCGCCGAGAAATGTCATTTTCGTCACGTAGGCGGCGATGAGCGCACCCATGGCGGCGAAAAAGAGAAGAAGGGTTGCCACAAAGAGCTTCCTGTTTTCATGCACGGCGAAAACGGTCGACAGGAGGATTGCGAAGATGAATATATCCAGTATGGAAAGCCCCACGGCGCGCTTCGGCAGGAAGGGGTTCAGGATGAAGAGGGATATAAGTGACACGAAGAGGAAAGTATATCTCCCCTTGATAAACGGATGCATCAACGGGCCCTCCTGCGAATGTTCACGGGAAGTCTCCCGGGACAGGGTCGATCATTTTTCCTCCTCCTGATACTGGAAGCCCTTGAAGCTCACCCGGAAGAAGAGCGAATAGAGCACGGGAACGAAACCGAGGGTCAGGACCGTGGCGAAGATGAGCCCGAAGATAATGGAGATCGCCATGGGCTCCCACATTGGGCCTCCGCCGAACCAGAGGGGAATCAACCCCCCCACCGTGGTTGCAACGGTCAGCAGAATCGGGCGGAGCCGCTGCTGGGCCGACGCCACGATTGCCTGTGCCGGCTCCAGGCCCTTCTCCTCGATCTCTATCCTGATGCGATCCAGAAGGACGATGGCGTTGTTGATGACAATCCCGGCCAGGGATATAACCCCGAGGAGCGTCATGAAGCCGAAGTATGATCTGGTCACCAGGAGGCCGATTGCGACGCCGATGAGTCCGAGAGGGATGGTGAGAAGGATGATGAGCGGTTTTCGTATCGAGTTGAACTGGCCCACGAGAAGGAGGACGATGACCAGTCCCGCGATTGGCAGTTTGGCACCGATCGCCGCGTTGGCATCATCGGACTTTTCGTTTTCCCCGCCCATCTCATACTTGTAGCCGATGTCCCACTTCGCGCTTTCCCCCTTGAGCCACTCGTCGATCGCTTTGGATATGGCTATGGCGTTTGCACCCCTTGAGACGTTCGACTCGACGGTGACCGTTCGCAGCCGGTCCCTGCGCAGGATCTTCGACGGCTGCCAGGACATCTCGATATCGGCGACCTGTTTCAGGGGCACCGATTTCCCCGTGGTTTGGACGTAGATATTGTGGCTCTCGAGCTTGCCGATGTCTTTCCTGTCAGCGGCGACCGACCGGAGGGTGATGGGTATCACCTCATCTTCCTCGCGGTAATCGGTCGTTTCCAGTCCCGAGAGGATCGTCTGGAGGGAGACGGCCACATCTCGGCTGGTGAGTCCTGCCCGGAGAGCACGTGGCTGATTGACTTTCACGAGCAGCTTCTTGGTTCGCTGTCCCCAGTCGTCGGAGATGCCGATCGATCCGGGGATGGTGGCGAGTTTTTCCTTCACCCTGTCGACGATACCGAAGAGAACGTCGTTTTCCCTTCCCGAGACCCTGACCTCGATGGGATTTTTTGCAGGCGGGCCGAGCTTGAGCAGGGCGGTGGTCGTTCTGACATCGGGAAACTTCTCGAAGCAGAATGAATCCAGCTTCGGTATGATCTCGTCCGATATGATTTCACGCGATGTCCCGTTTATCAGGAGGTAGGCGTACTCGGGACTCGGGGGCTCGGGTGAGTAGGGGAGTTCGTAGCGCGGCGCACCCTTCCCTATGAAACTTATCCAGTCCGTTACCCCCTCCCTGCCCGCTTCCTTGTCTGCCGCGAGTTGATTCTTCAGATATTCTTCGATCTCAAAAACGACAGCCTCCGTTTTTTCAAGGGGCGTGCCGGTGGGCAGTGTCAGCTCCAGGTAGAAGATGGTCTTGTCTCCCGGAGGGAAGAACAGTTTCGGTATGAACTTGAAGCCGTAAATGGAAATGGTGAAGATGGCGACCGTGAGAACCACCGTTACGAGGGGGTTCCGAAGGAGAAACAGGAGAAAACCCCGGTAGGTACGGTAAAACCGTGAGTCGAAGTTCCCCTCTCCCGGATTGGCCTTCACCTTGAGGAAGTTGACACAGAAAAGGGGCGTCATGGTGAGGGAGAGGATCCAGGAGGAGAGGAGAGTAATGGTTACCACCATGAAGATTGAGGCAGTGTACTCGCCGACGGCAGCTTCGGCGAGAAATATGGGCGAAAAAGCGGCTGCCGTCGTAAGAGATGAGGTAAGGAGCGGGATGCGCAGTTCGTTTGCCGAATCGATGGCGGCCTCTACGGGTTTTTTCCCGCCGGCCATCTGCACCATGATCGACTCGGACATGACGATTGCGTTGTCAACGAGCATTCCAAGGGCGATGATAAGGGAGGCGAGAGACATCTGATCCAGGCCGATATCGAAGAAGGACATGACGAAAATAGCCGAGATCATCGCCATGGGGATGAGGCTGGCCACGATCAGGCCCGTTCTCAGGCCCAGAAACAGCATCATCACGGCCAGGACTATTCCGATCGCCTGAAGGAGGCTTCCCGCAAAATCATCAATCTTCTTTCCCACCCACTGCGGCTGAAAGTAGACAATGTCGAAATCTACGCCGGTGGGATATGAGCTCTTGAACAGCTCGATCTGGGCCTTGACCTGTTCCCCCAGCCTGATGGTGTTTCCCCCCTCGCGCAGGTTTATGGCGATGGCGAGGGCGGGTATATCCCGGTATCGCGTTTTTGAAGTCGGGGGATCGATGTATCCCCGGTAGATCTCTGCAAGGTCGTCCAGAAAGAGAAGGTCGCTGCGGCCGGGAAGCTTGATGACCGTGCGCCTCAGGTCCTCGACGGAATCGAAGTTTCCCGAGGGTTCGAGGATGATCTGCTCGTCCTCCGTGAAAATTTCCCCTCCGGGAATGATGATGTTCCTCGACGTGAGAATCTGCTCCAGCTGAAGGGGAGAGAGGCCGAGCTCCGCCAGGCGGGCATTGTTGTATTCGACGAAAACACGCTCTTCCTGGATTCCGTGAATGTCGACCTTCGCAACGTCTTCCAGAAAGAGAAGCTCGCTTCGAACATCATCGGCTATCTTCTTGAGCTCTGCGTAGGTGTATCCCTCCCCGGTTATTGCCATGACGATTCCGAAGACGTCTCCGAACTCGTCGTTCACGATAGGCCCGATTATCTCGTCTGGAAGATCGGGTTTTGTGCTTTCCGCCTTCCTTCTCAGGTCGTCCCAGATGGGGCGCATCTCCTTGTAGCTCTCCTTTATGTTGACGTTGATGATCGAGATGCCGGTCTTGGATTCGCTGTCTATATAATCGAGTTCGGGGATCTGCTGGATGATCTTTTCGAGCTTGTCCGTCACGAGCTGCTCGACCCGTTCGGGGCTCGCCCCGGGAAAGACGGTCGTCACCTGTGCTGTCCGGATTATGAATCCGGGATCTTCGGCGCGGGGCATTTTCATGTAGGTCATGATTCCCGCGGCGGCGACCACCAGGAGGGCCATGATGGTCACGATTTTCTTTTCGATGGCGAAACGGGTCATGGTTGTTCCTTGGCCTCTGCTTTTTCCGGGACTCTCACCTTCTGCCCGTCCAGAATTTTACTCACTCCGGCGATGACGACGAGGTCGCCGTCCAAGAGCCCTTCCCTGACCTCCAGGCCTTCCGAAGTGAGTTCCCCAACCCTAACTGGTCTCTTTTTGACTGTTCCGAAGCCAGACCCGTCTGATTCGACGATGAAGAGAAACTTTCCTTCCTGGTCTTCCCCTACGGCTACCGGGGGGACGATGAATCTTTTTTTCGCCTGGAACCGGAACGTTACCTCTGCAGCCATGCCCGGTCGCAGATTGGGATCCGAACTATCCAGTTCGACGGTAACCGGGAAGGTGGTGGAGAGCTTTTCGGGGGATATGCCGACTTTCGTGACCGTGGCTTCGAAATCTTTTCCCTCGAGCGCATCGAACCGGACGGTTACCCTGTGTCCCCTGTTTATTTCGGCGATGAGGATTTCGGGTATGGCCACCTGTACCTCAGGCTTCCTTCCCGATGTGAGGGTGACGATTGTTTTTCCTGCCCCCACGTTTTCGTTCACCTCCGTGTCTTCCGAGGAGATCCATCCGCTAACGGGTGCGGTGAGTTTCGTGTAGCTGAGTTGTAGCTTCGCAAGTTCGAGCTGTTTCTCGAAGGAGCCCACCTGTGCCTGTGTCGATTCTGCCTGCGCCCGTGCTATGTCCAGGTCGCTGAGGGAGGCATTGTCGCTCTCGTAGAGAAGCCGCACACGCTCGTAGTTTGCCGCGGCGTTCCTCGCTTCCGCCCGTGCCCGGGTAAGGGCTGCGTCTGCCTCCTGGACCTGGATGATATAGTCTTTGGGGTCAAGCTCGGCGATGAGCTGTCTCTCCGTTACGTTGTCTCCCAGTTTTACCGGCCGGCTGATCATCGTTCCGCTCACTTTGAAGCTCAGCTTGGCCTCGAATGGAGCCTGGGCGGTGCCGGCGAAGGATCGCAGGCGGTCGATTCCGGTTGAAAAAACCTGCGTGTAGCGTATGGGCCTGATAATCTCCTCGGATACCTGCTCTTTCTTCCCGCAGGAAAACGACAGGAGTACGGCGATCATAACCGAGATAGCATTGACGAAAAGCTGCCTCTTTTCCATGGGTTCTCCCTGCTCATTATTAGTCCGGGTTTTACACCGACAGGTCAATGAAGGCCTCAAACGAAACTGATGCTCGAGGCTCCCCTTTCATTAGAAAGTGTTTTTTCATTTTATTTGATGCGAAATTGTTGAACAAGAAACAATTTTTAAATCTTACTCATTCCGTTTCCCGTTGGATGCACTGGGGGGAATTGTTCCTCGGAGAATTTACGAAGCGGGATACGTCGTGATACTCCATGAGCTCCGACGGGTAGGGACCGAGGAGTTCCGTGAGATATCTTTCACCCCCACTGGCCGGATCGAGCCAGAGATCCCTGCTCTTTTTTGGGATGATAACGGGCATCCGGTCGTGCACCGGTCTGAGCAGATCGTTTGCCTCAGTCGTTATGATGGTGCAGGTCCGTATCTCCTCCCCCCCGTGGGATCTCCATGAATCGAAGAGCCCGGCGATGCCGAATGGCCGCCTGGATTTCAGGAATACGTAGACGGGGATTTTTCCCTTCC
>JBFFNJ010000122.1:0-6442 GCA_041563215.1 Candidatus Deferrimicrobia bacterium
GAGAAAACCGTCTACCTCGAGCGCCTCCTCGGCGACGAGCGTGGAAGGCCTCTCCACTTCCCTCCCGATATCTTCCTGCGGGCAAAGAGGGTTCTCCACGATACGCGGCTGAGACCGAAAGAGAAAAGAGTGGTGGGGTTGCAGTTTCCTCTCGACAGGGATCTTCGGCATTTTTCAGCGACCACCTCCCTCTACTACGAGAAGCTGGGGAGAAATATCGCCGGTTCGCGGGAGAGGATCTATCTGGGTAAGGTCGAGATCAGGGATAAAAGGACGGTGTTTTTTCTGAAAGCGCTTCTTTTCCTGGTTTTTATCGCAGTCTCCTGCCTTATCGTATATCTTGTCATCGGTAAAAAGCGGGTGAAAAGATCCCCTACGTATTGACGGGTGAGACGACGGGCCCCTGCCGGTTGGGGTGGAGACTACCTTTTTTTCAGCACACAGAAGAGTGCCCTGGGAAGGGGATCGAGGGTCCCCTGGTACACCGTATTTTCGATGCGTCCTATATCGAATGTGCCGGAGAATATGCTGCGTATCTCTTCCGGGGAGAAACGGTAGGGCCCGTCATCCATCGGCTCTTCGTGGCTGAAACACTTGAGGAAGAGGTAGCCACCCCCTTTGACCAGTCTCGAGACCACCCGCAGGTACGGGTTACGATAACCCGGGGGGAGGGTGTGGAAGCACCCCCGGTCGAAGACGAAATCGAATGGCTCCTCGAGGGACGTTGCGAGAATGTCGTCACGGCGAAAATCTATGCGGAGCCCCATTTCTTTCGCGAGCCCCCTTCCCCTCTTTATCGCGGCGCCGGATATGTCGGTGGCCGTGACCCGGAAACCCATTTCCGCCAGGGCAATAGCCTGCGTCGCGGGGCCGGTGCCGACATCGAGGAATGAGCCACAGGCGATGCCGAGATCGGTAAGGCCCCTTTCCAGGTCCGGGTCGAGGGCCGGGTGGAACCAGGGCATCGTCTCGACCTTTACATCCTCGTAAAGGGATTCCCACTTGGGAAATTTTTTCTCCGCCTCGTCCATCTGTCACCTCTCCTTCTTTAGATGAGTCGAAGGGGGGCGGGTTTTTTTTGCATTCTGAAAAAAATGGGAAAATGTCCTGTGCGACCGGGGTTATTGCATCAGTATCGGGAAGGCTTCGAAGGTGGTATGCGGCAGGGCTATCGTGGGAAAGCGGTGACGCATTCACGCACCCCCGTGCATACCTATAGCTTTATTATTCAGGGAGATTTCGACGAACAGACGGGAGCAGACGACCGCGGGTGTTATCCCTCCGCGTGCTCATCGTAGGTGATGATCTCCGGTTCGTCACTCATTCTCGGTGGCCAGTACCGCATCGAGTCTTCAAGGCTCGTCGCCGATACGAACCAGAGCACATCCAGGTGCTTCCTGATCTCGTGCTCCGTCACTGGCCTGACTTTGATTTGTTCCACCATCTGGTGCTCCAACCAAAACCGGGTTGGGAGGTCAAATGCAGAGGCTGGAATCCTATCAGGGCCATTATGATTAATTTAATATTTTTTCCAGTATAATGCAACCCTTTAAAATGATACAGGGTCATTGCCCGTATCGGAGTACGGACAGAAAGATTCGCGAGTCCGTGGCACCGGAAAACAGCGCGGCCGGATCCGGCAGCCCGGACGCGGAAGGCAGTTACGGGGCAAGAGTATCTTTTCACACGGCGAGGTGTTTCTCGATTACCTCCCGGGGAAGCTCTTTCGCAGCTCCCGATGCCTTGATATGGCCGTTGTCCATGATGAAGATCCTGTCTGCAACGGCCAGGACGAAGGGGAGGTTCTGGTCGGCGATCAGCATGGAGAGCTTCTCCTCCTTGAGCCGTGTAATGATCTGGGCAATCTCCTTCACGATTGACGGGGCGAGCCCCTCGGAGGGCTCGTCGATCAGGAGCATCTCAGGGTTTGCCAGGAGGCCCCGTGAAATTCCCACGAGCCTTCGCTCGCCCCCGCTGAGCTGTTCGCCCCTGCGCCGTCTGAGCTCCTTTACCTGGGGAAATGTGCCGTACACGTACTCCGGGGTGAAGTGGCCCTCCTTCACCGACAGCCTGAAGTTCTCCTCCACGGTGAGGTTTGGAAATACCCCCCCCGCGTCGGGGACGTAGAGGAGCCCCATCCTCGCTATGGTGTAGGGTTTCATCGCGGTAACGTCACGGTCCCGGAACTCCACCCGGCCCGCCCGTTTCTCCACCAGCCCGACGATTGACCGAAGCGTCGTGGTCTTTCCCACGCCGTTTCGGCCGATCAGGGCAACCACCTCTCCCCGCTCGACCTCCAGGGAGACACCGAAGGTGATCTGGCTCTTCCCGTAGTTGGCGCAGAGGTTTTTTACCGACAGTATCGTGTCGCTCATTCGAGACCACCAAGGTAGATGTCAATGACTTCCTGGTTGCTCCTTATCTCTTCCGGGAGCCCGTCGGCGATGAGGCTTCCCCGGTGCATTACCAGAATCCTGTCAGCTGCGGCAAACACGGCGTCCATGTTGTGCTCGATCAGTATAACCGCGAGCCCCCGCTCTTTGAGATCGCGTATGATATCCATGATCCTTCCCCGGTCTGCCGGGTTTACCCCCGCCATGGGCTCGTCGAGGAAGATGATCTCGGGTTCGAGGGCCAGGCACATGGCGACTTCCAGCAGCTTCTGGTCGCCGTGGGAGAGGCTCGATGCCTCGCCATCCGCGAATCCTTCCAGGTTGACCAGGGAAAGCAGCCTCGCCGTTCCTTCCTCCACGTCCACCGGCGGTTTCCGCGAGAGGAGCGGAATCCTCACGTTCTCACGCACCGAGAGGCCCTGGAATATGTTCGTGATCTGGAAGGTCCTCCCTATCCCCCGGGCTACCTTCTCGTGGGGGGGGAGGGGGGTTACGTCCCTGCCCCCGAGGAGCACCTCTCCCCTGTCGGGCCTGAACACGCCGGTGCACACGTTTACGAAGGTCGTTTTCCCGGCGCCGTTTGGACCGATGATGGCCGTGATGACCCCCTTTTCAAATGAGGCGGATACATCGTTGACGGCCACGAGCCCGCCGAAACTCTTCGTTATCTTCTCGGTTGCGAGAAACACTATGTTCCTCCCTTTGGCCTTTTGAAGGCGGGGGACAAAAGCTTCTCCATAACGATGCCCACCACGCCTCCCCGGAAGAAGAGGACGATGGCCAGGATGAGGACTCCGAGAAAAACCTGCCAGTACATGGTGTATTTGGTGATGATGTCTTCCGCCAGGACGTACACCACCGTTCCCACGACGGGTCCCGCAAAGCTCTGGGGCCCTCCGATGAGGGTGGCGATCACCGGGATTGCGGAAAAGGACCAGTGGCATATCGATGGCGTGGCCGTACCGTCCACGAAGATCCAGAGGATTCCCGCGATGCCCGTGAAAAGTGCCGATACCACCATGGCAGCGATCCTGAGCTTCATGATGGAGTGGCCCGAAAATTTGATTCTCACCTCGTTTTCCCGTATTCCCCGAAGGAGCAGCCCGAAATCGGATTTCACGATACGGTAGATGATCCCGGCGCACAAAAACACCACCCCGTAGGAGAGGAAGTAAAAGGATTTGACGCTCATCCCCCTGCTGATGCCGGCGAGCCCGTCCTCGCCGCCCGTTAGATGCCTCGATTTGACCACGATGCCCCAGAAGAGCATGGACAGGGCCAGGGTGATCATGGCGAAGTGGATCTCCCGGTGGCGGAGGGAGAGAAAGCCGACCGCCAGCGACGAGGCCACGGGGACGGCGAGGGCGATGCCAATCCCTGCCCAGAGGGGAAGGTCGAACACCACCAGGGATATGGCAATGGCGTATGCGCTTCCCGAGAAGAAGAGGGCGTGGCCGAAACTCAGCAGGCCGCAATAGCCGAAGAGCACGTTGAAGGCGATGGCGTAGAGTGAGAGGATCCCGATCTTCACCATGAGGTAGACACCGTAGCTGGTCCCCAGGAAGGGGAAGAGGATGACGACGAAAAGGGCCAGGGCAAAGGGCGGAGCGCTCTTTTTCAGGTTAAACCTCTCCATAGATTCCCTCGGGTTTGTACACCAGTATCGAGGCGAGAATCAGGTAGGGTATGGCCATGGTCAGGTTGGGGAAGTAGAGCGCCCCCAGCGACTCGGCGACCCCGATGATGAGGGATGCCACGAAGGCCCCCTTGATGTTTCCCAGGCCCCCCATGACGGTGACGATGAAGGAGTAGATGATGATGTGCTCCCCCATGCCCGGTGACGCGGACCCGATGGGTAGGGACAGGGCCCCGCCGAGGCCTGCGAGGAAGGAGCCCACGAAGAATGAGGAGGAGTAGAGGACCTCGGGATTGATGCCGTTGGCCATAGCCAGGTCGATGTCCGAAATCATTGCCCGTATCATCACCCCCCACTTGGTTTTGTTGATGGCCAGGTAGAGGAGCCCTCCGATGAGGGCGCCGATGATGATCAGGTACACCGAGTAGAGGGGAAACCTCCTGCCCATGAGCGTGAAGGTCCCCGTCCCCAGGGAGGGGATGACCCGTGGCGCCGTGCCCCAGAACAGGCGGACCACGTCCTCGAAGACAAGGACGAGCCCGAATGTGAGCACGAGCTGAAAGGGCACCGGAAGAGCATAGGAGAAGCGGATCAGCCCCCGTTCGCACAGGATCCCGATGAGCCCGACGCAGATCGAGGCGACGAGAAGGGATCCCACGAAACTTCCGGTGGCGGTGAAGAAGGCCAGGGTCAGGTAGGCGCCGAACATGTAGAAGGAGCCGTGGGCGAAGTTGAGAACACGCGTAACCCCGAAGGTGAAGGTGAGCCCTACCGAAACGATCCAGTAGAGCATCGCCGTGGAGATACCGACGAGGAGCTGGAATATGAGCGACTCGATTCTCATGTGGGCATAACCGGCCCTTTCACGGGATGGGGAAGCAGCTCTGAAATGCCGGCTGCTTCCCCATTGTAACCATTCCGTCAGATCTTGACAAAGGGTGGATAGCCCGTGTAGGGCGGTACGTCGTCAAAGGGCGGCTTCCGGTAGTACAGGTCAGCGGGCGCGCTTATCAAGTTTGTCAGGACGGGAATCGGAAATGCGGGGTCGCGCTTTACCTGGCCGAAAGGAACGTCGTATATCGCCTGGTGGTCCTCCTTGCGGAGCCGCACCGTCCCGAGGGGACAGTAGATGGTCAGGTCCTCCAGGAACTCGATGTGGGTCTTGATGTCCATGGTTCCCGTTGCCTCCACGAGCTTCTTGATCAGGTACACGGCCGTGTAGGACGTGGCGCCGCTGTATGCCGGGAGGTGCTGGTATTTTGCGAAGTGCGCTTTGACGAAGTTGCTGTTTATCGGGGTCGGCGGGTATGACCAGATGTACCTCCCCGATATCCAGGCGCCCTCGGGATATTCCTTCGCGAGAGCCTCCATCACATCGATGGAGGAACCCATCGGGTTCACGAAGGCGTACCCGTTCTTGTACTTCAGAGCGTCGAATAGCCCCATTTCGATGGCCTGCCGGACGAAGGTGATCAAAGAGGGGCCCCACTGGACCGAGAAAACCCCCTGGGGCTTCTTGTCGAGGATCGAAGAGATGTAGGGTTTGAAATCGGTCGTCCCCGATTTCGTCCATGCCTCTCCCACGAACTCCACGTCGGGGCGCAGCTTTTTCAGCGACTTCTGGAAGAGATCCCACGAGTCGTACCCGTAGGCGTAATCAGGATGAATGCCAGCCCACCGCTTGACCGGCATGTGGGTGCCAACGATGGCTGCCATGATGCCGTCCTGGTAGACGTTCGCTGCAAGCCGGAACACGTTCTTGTTACCCTCCTTGTAGACCTTCTCCTCCGTGAGCTTGTGGGTGGCGGCGTGGGTAACGAAGAGGAGGCGGTTTAACTCCGGCATCACCTCCGCGATTCCCAGGACGACGCCGCTGGAGTCGATGCCGATCAAAAAGTCTACTTTCTCTGATTCCACGAGCCTTCTCGCCTGCTTGATCGCCTCTGCTGCCTTTCCCTTCGAGTCGCCGTAGACGACCTCCACGTCTGCACCGTGGATACCTCCGGCTTTTTTGATCTCTTCTGCAGCGAGCTGCGAGCCCCTCTGCTGCAGTTCCCCGTACGTCCCGTAGGGGCCGGAGAAGATGGCGATGTGACCGATCTTGATCTTGTCCTTGATCTTCGCCATTTTCTCGGAGGCCATGACCTCCTTTGCCCCGAGACTGCCGCACACGAGAACACCTGCACCTGCGCCGATGGCCTTCAAGAAATCTCTCCTGCTCTGGTCTTTCATGAAACACCTCCTCTTTTGAGTTTACGGGGATTGCGCATGTAAGCAATATGGTGGATAATCTCCAATTTACTACAATGTTGCCGATCATGAAAGATGTTTGTGGAGTTTTTCGATCCAGGAGCAAAAAATCACAGGAAGGGAATCAGGGGGAAGTACCGTAGATGGTAATGCGGAATGCGGA
>JBFFNJ010000123.1:0-6268 GCA_041563215.1 Candidatus Deferrimicrobia bacterium
AAAGGAGGGTTATCCCATGCAGGGACTGAGAGGCAAGGCGCTCTTTATCACGGGGGCAAGCAGGGGTATCGGAAAAGCAATCGCATTGCGCGCCGCACGGGACGGTGCCAGCATAGCAATTGCCGCCAAAACGGCGCAACCCCACCCCAGGCTTCCGGGGACGATCTTCTCGGCAGCGGAGGAAATCGAAGCAGCGGGAGGGACAGCGCTCCCGCTGGAAGTCGATATCCGGTTCGAGGACCAGGTCCTTGCCGCTGTCGATCGGACCGTGGAGCGGTTCGGGGGGATCGACATCCTGGTGAACAACGCAAGCGCCATAAGCCTGACGGGGACCCTCGAGACGGAGGTGAAGCGTTTCGACCTGATGTTCGACGTAAACGTCAGGGGAACCTTCGTTTCCTCGAGGGCCTGCCTTCCCCACCTTATAAAGGCCGACAATCCCCACATCCTGAACCTCAGCCCGCCCCTGGCCATCGAGGCCCGATGGTTCCGGGGCCACCTGGCCTATACGATCTCGAAGTACGGAATGAGCATGTGTGTCCTGGGAATGGCCGAGGAGTTTCGGGACCGGGGTGTCGCCGTCAACGCCCTCTGGCCCGCAACCGTCATCGCCACCGCGGCGATAACGATGCTCGGAGGTGCCGTCACGGAGAGGTTCTGCCGGAAACCGGAGATCGTCGCCGATGCCGCCCATGCCATTTTGCTCCGGGACAGCCGGAGCTGCACGGGGAACTTCTTCATCGACGAAGAGGTTTTGAAGGAGGAGGGGGTAACGGATTTCACCAGCTACGCGATGGATCCCGGAAGCACACCCGCACCGGACCTCTTCCTGGACTGAGAGTTTTTGGCTCGTACCGTATGCTTTGCGGGAGAGCTAACGTGACAGGCCGGGGAAGCTACATATCGCTGACCCACACCCTGGCCAGGCCTTCCCTGAACTCCCCGGCAAAATCGAATTGAGGCTCGATCACGAAGTTCCCCGTCCTGTCGATGTATCCCCAGATCACCTCGTAAGCTGCCGGGGCGAGGCCCTCGGAGAAAACACCGACATTTGCAAACCGGAGGGGGATGGCGGTGTTTCCCGTTCTGTCTATGAATCCCCACTTCCCGTTTGCCTTGACGCCCGCCAGACCTTCCGAGAAGTCGTGGGCCTCATCGAAAGCCAGTTTGATGACCGCAGCGCCGCTCTGGTTGATAAAGCCCCATTTGACCCCGACACGGACGCGCGCCAGTCCCTCATGGAAACTTCGCGCTTCAGCATACCGCGGCTTGATGACAATCTTGCCCTTCTTGTTGATAAACCCCCATACCCTGTTTATCTCCACGTTTGAAAGGCCCTCGTAAAATCCCCAGCTATTGTAAAACTGAAAGTTTTTGAACGTATTTCCCGACGGGTCGATATATTCCCACCTTCCGTTCGCTTTCACGCTTGCAAGACCCTCGCGAAATCGGCTTGCAAACTCAAACTCGGGAGATATCATCACCGCCCCGGTCCGGTCGATATATCCCCACCTGCCGTCGATCTGGACGCTCGCCTTTCCCTCGGAAAAATCCAGAGCGTCTACATACACCGGCTCTATGAACATTTCTCCATACCGGTCGATAAAACCCCATTTATCGGATACCTTCACCCTCGCCAGCCCCTCGGAGAAATCCCTCGCATCGTCAAATTCCGCCCGTATCACCTCTTTCCCCGCATTGTCGATATACCCCCATTTTCCATCTTTCCTGGAACCTGTCACTTCCCTGATGGCCATGTGTGTTACCCCCGGATATCGATCATACCGGTGCAAAACAAACGGTTTAAATCACGCCGGACGAATGCCTTCCGGTTCCCTACCATTCTCTATCGGTACCGGACGGAAAAATGTAAACCCCTTTTTTAGGACTTTACCCCCTAAACATAAAAAGTGGGAACGCAAACGGGGGGATCGATATCGGGGGACAGGGAAAGGATTCCCGTAAAGTGGATTTTCGAGGCCGGCCGGGGCTACCTGCGCTCGAGCAGGCGCTTTGCTCCGGCCATTGCCCTGAGCTTGCCGAAGGCTATGTCGCGGTGAAGGTGGTTCATGCCGCAGGAGCTGGTTATCATGGTCTGGTCCGGCGAAAGCCACCCAATCTGCGCGATGCGCTCCGCGATCTTTTCATCCGACTCCACGGCAAGGTCCTGCACATCTGCGGCACCGACAGCAAGGATCCTGTTACCCAGGATGCCCTCGTACCGGTCGGCAAAGTCGTACTCGACGAGCAGGACGTCACAGTTGATTTTGCAGATCAGCTCGGCCGGGTATCGTCCAAAGTCGAAATATCGATGGCCGATCTGGCCGTCATAATCCTCCCCCACGGCATAGTTCCCCTGGCAGATGTGGACCTCAACCGATGCAGAAGACAGCCCTTCGACGGCCATGTTGATGGCCTCGACAGCTGCTTGGACCTCATCATCATCGACTGCGGCAAACAGCGGCTCGTCTATCTGCACGTACCGGCACCCCGCCGCTTCCAGGTCTCGAAAGTTTCTGTTGATAACCTTTGCCAGATCCTGCATCATCTTCGAGATATCCCCGTAGTGTTCGTCATAGGCGACCCGGGCAAGCATGTGGGGACCGGTCATGGTAATCTTGACCGCCTTTTCCGTCAGCCCGGAAACCGTCCGAAACTCATCGACCAGCCCCAGATCGGCATATTCGATGGGCCCCACGCATACGGCGGCAGGGTGAAACACGTTGGGGTCCTTGGGGGTTATGGGCTTGGGCCGGGTCTCCTTTGAAAATCCGGGAATCTTCTCCCAGAAATAGTTGAGCATTGCGTTCGGGGGCGCATGCCGGTTGTTCGTCCTCCGGTGCATCTCTCCGCCGTTTATGATATCGATCCCGGCGACCTCTTGATCCTTTACCGCTGCCTCCGTGCAGCGCAGCTGCGCATCCTCCATATCCTCCCGGGAGAGCTTACCCTCCTCCACCTGCTTCTCGAGGGCTTCATACCAGCGGGGAACGCTGTAGGACCCAACGACGGTGGTAGTGTATCTTTCGTAGCCTGACATTTCTTACCTCCAAATGAAATATTAGATGATCGATCGATGTCGGGGATGCAACTTTTATCCCATCCCGCGACAAATCACCCGGCTTTTCGCCGGCATGGGACCAAAGTAAGAGGTAATCGGCCGTGAATACGGGAGAGCTTTTCCGCGTCCAAACAAACAGCCATACATCTCCTCCCGATCGGTCAGGGAAGCGGCCCCCTCTTTTTTATGATGCAGGAGGGGGCCTGCTTTTCTGACCGGATCACGTTTCTCGATAAAGCGGCACCTATACGGAACCCCTCGCCCTGTCACCGCGGGAATTTACTTCCCATATGTGGAAATAATTTCGCCTGCCGGACAGAAGCTGTTCTATAAACCATTGATATATATGAATAAAATAATTGGTACGGAACTTGCGTTTCCTTCAATATATTGACGCTTCAACCGGGGGGGAGGCTCATTTGCAGGGCCCCGGAATTACCAGGGAGGGCAAAGAAGATAAAAAAATACAGTATACTTCTCACGATTGTCCTGCTGTCCTCCGTTCCTGAGACAGCCCTCGCAGCGAAGAAGCAGTACAGGACCGTGAGCCCGGGCAAACTAGGAGGAGCCGAGATCAGCCGCTCCCTCTCCGTTGACTATTACAACAGGGGAACTGCGTACATAAGGACGGACCAGAACGACCGGGCAATCACAAACCTTACGCGGGCGATCGAGCTCAACCCGCGCTTCGTGCAGGCATACCTGAACCGGGGTCACGCCTACAACAGGAAAGGCCAGTTCGACCGGGCGATCGCGGATTACGGAAGGTCGATAGAGCTCGACCCGAAGCTCACCCTCGCCTACTACAACCGGGGAACGGCCTACTTCAAAAAGGAAAAGAACCAGGAGGCGGTAGCAGACCTGAGCAGGGCGATCGAGCTGAATCCGAATCTCGCTCATGCCTACCTGAACCGGGGGAGCGCTTACTACGCCATGGAAAAGTATGAGCTATCGATACCCGATTTCTCCCGCGCTATAGAGCTCAACCCCGACCTTGTCTATGCGTACCTGAACCGGGGTGGGGCTCACTACGTCACAGGGGAGTATGACCAGGCCATATCGGACTACAACAGGCTCATCGAGATCGATTCGGGGTTTGCGCTGGCCTATTTCGACAGAGGCCTTGCCTACTATCGCATGGGGGAACTTGACCGGGCAATCTTCGATTTCAACCGGGTACTCGAGATCAACCCGGAACTGACCGAATCCTTCCTTCACCGGGGCGATGCCTACAGCAAAAAGAGAGAGTTTGCCCTCGCCCTTGCCGATTTTTCCATGGTCCTCGAAAGGGACCCGGAAAACGCCATGGCCTATTATGGCAGAGCAAAAGCCAACTACCACATGGGAAGGTACGGAAAGGCCTTCGCAGACATCTTCCGGGCTGGATTTTTCTGGCTCCAAAGGTAACTTCCCCTCCGGCATCCCCTCACCCCGAACTGCCCTTTCCCGTTGAAGAGGATGCCCGATTCGTATAGAATCTGATGCGTCCTTTCCTTATGTCGAAGGTAACGGGAGGAGTTCTTTGTTCGAGGAAAAAAACCAGGGGTGAGACGTTATGGGTAATGAAGGGGAAAAACTCTATATTCGCTGCATGGGAGCCCACTGCGACAATTTCATCGAATCAAAGGAGAAAAACCTCTCCATCTGCGAAGACCAGGGAAACACCTTTTTCGGCATTTACGGCCTCTGCGAAAAACCGGGCTGCAACTTCGAAAACCTCGTCAGGGAGGATCATTTCACATCGAGCGATCTTTTGATACTCTGCCCCGGTTGCGGTGAGAAAACGCCCGTGAAAAACTTCATCTGGAAAAAGTCGGAGGGCCACGAGCTGACATTCGAAACGCGCTGCGGGGGCTGTGAAAGGGATCTGATCATCGGCTGGGAAGTCAGCAAATAGGATACCACTCTCTTTGCACAGAAATTCCCGCAACACCGACTCGGGAATCAGGGCATATTCCGCGAACTCCGAGCGTCGCCTTTCCGGGATTTACCATGAATCCCAAAGTTGGCCGGCACTATCCTATCGGTTACGGGCAGAGCCGGGAATTTTGTTTGCGGGGAGTTTCTCATGATAGGCAAGAAAGGCACGTCAGAGGGAAGGTTAGTAAAAGCAACGTTCGCGGGTGGCTGCTTCTGGTGCATGGAGCACCCCTTTGATGCATTGGAGGGAGTGCTGTCTACGATATCGGGATACACGGGAGGCCATAAGGCCGACCCTACCTACGAGGAGGTCTTAACCGGCACGACGGGCCACGCCGAGGCAGTCGAAGTCGCCTACGACCCCGAAAAGGTAAGCTATGCAAAACTCCTGGACGTCTTCTGGAAAAACATAGACCCCACGGCAGAAAACAGGCAGTTTGCCGATGTGGGCACCCAGTACCGGACCGCCATCTTCTACCACAGCGAGGAACAGAGACGGGAGGCGGAAGAGTCGAAGGATAGAATCGAGAGCTCGGGAAGGTTCGACGGGCCCATCGTCACGGAAATATCACCCGCCTCGGCATTTTACCCCGCCGAGGACTATCACCAGGGCTACTACAGGAAGAACCCCATCAGGTATGGGCTCTACCGACAGGGGTCCGGAAGGGACCGGTTTTTAAGCAAGGTGTGGGGGAAGGACCGGTGACGGGAGAGGCACCGAAACCTGGCGAAGTGTGGCGCATCCAAAATTGTGTGGTAGAATCAGATTTTACGAGGAGCCGAAAACATGGCAGCGAAAAGCGCAAAGGAGACCCTCTACACTGCAGGAAAAGTGGCAAAGGAGCTTGGCGTTAAGCCGGGGGACGTGAAAAAAGCCATCGCCTCGCTGGGAATCAAGCCCGATGTGGTAAAAGGTGGTTGTTCCTACTACTCGGAGGCGACGGTGAAGAAAATCAAGAAGGGGGTAACATAGGTCGGTCGCGGCCGCGCAAAAAAAACCACGGAGAAACCGCAGCCGCCGCATGACACTCCCTTGTCAGAGTAAATTGAAAGTCGCACTGGTAAATACCAACCGGATGAAACCTCCCATAGCTCCCATCGGCCTCGAGTACGTGGCCGAGTCTCTGAGAGGCGGAGGCCACGACGTGGAAGTCCTCGATCTGTGTTTTTCCGAGGACCCTGCCGCTGCCATCGATTCCTTTTTCAAAAATTCCGACCATCGCCTGGTGGGAGCTACCCTGAGAAACTCCGATGACTGCGCATTCACGAGCAGGGAGTCCTTCCTCG
>JBFFNJ010000124.1:0-6241 GCA_041563215.1 Candidatus Deferrimicrobia bacterium
TATCCGCTATCAGATCGACGACCGATTCCGTGATGCGGGGATCGTCATCGCATTCCCCCAGCGGGACGTCCATCTGGACACGGCCAAACCGCTCGAGCTCCGGATACTTGAAAAAGGGGAGGCAAAAGGACACGAGGAGGAGACCTAGGAGGTCTTCGCAACGTATCGATAGATTTATTGCTCAGGTGAGTTTTTGTTCGCCTTTACGGATACCTGATATCCCTCCACGCCATCGGCTTCGATAAATATCTGCTTCACTTCAGGGACTTCTTCCCTGATCTTTTGTTCCATCCTGTCGATCACCGCTTCCAGATCGCTTGCGGAAATATTGTCCTGAAAGTCTGCGTCGATAGCCAGGAGAATGTTCTCGGGGCCCATGTGCATGGTGGATATGTTTCCGATCGACTGTACCTCAGGAAATCCCTCCACGGCTTTCCTGATGAGGTTCAGGTGTACTTCGCTGGCGCTCTCCCCTATCAGGAGTTTGCGGACCTCGTTCGCCAGAAAGAGGGCAACGAAGGTCAGGACGAAGCCGATGAGGATGGATGCAATCCCGTCCATGAGAGGATTTCCGGTAACCTGAACCAAAAGCGTACCGATAAGGGCGATGAGAAGGCCCACCATGGCAGCGCTGTCCTCCATGAGGACGACGATCAGGTTTGAATCCTTCGATTCCTTCAGCTCCCTCCATATGCTTTTGTGGACCTTCTTTTTGAAGAACTCCCTGGCAGCCACGGTGAAGGAAACCCCTTCTATGGCAATGGATATACCGAGAACCAGGTATATCAGGTGCGTCCGTTCGAGAGGGTGGGGATGCCGTATCTTGCTGAACCCCTCGTACACAGCCGCCACCGCCCCGACCATGAAGAGCATGTTTGCAACGACGAAAGACCAGAAATACTGTGCTTTCCCGTAACCGAATGGATGTTTCTCGTCAGGCGGCCTCTCGCTCCTTTTCATCCCGAAGAGAAGAAGGAGCTGATTGCCCGTGTCAGCTACGGAGTGGAACGTCTCGGCAAGGAGCGCCGAGCTTCCCGACAGAAGAGCCACGGCAAACTTTAAAATCGCGATACACCCGTTGCCGATCAGAGCGGCGTAGACGACCTTTTTCGAACCGTGATGACTTCCCGCCATGTTTTTTGCAGATCCCTCCTTACCCCTCCCTGTTCCCTTCCCCGGGCGTCTACCCTGACAACTCGTCGTCGAAGAGGTCCGTGAGCTTCTCGAGGTGCTTTTTTTCCTCTTTTGATAACATTCCGAAAACCCTCTTCGCTCCCTCGTCTATCACCAGCCGGGACATTTCCACGTACCGGTCATAGGAGATCGCTTCGAGAGAGAGGGCAAATTCAAGGACCTCCCGCAGCTTTCTGCCTTCGGTCCACGCCAGAGCCTCGCCCACCGACACGCCCCCTTCCATCACCCTATCCGCCAACTTCGCCGGCAGGATGGCCGCGTCGAAGGCAAGACCCGTCAGACTCTCGTGAAGCTCCTCGAGGGTCCGCTTGTGGTTTTCCTCGGCTTCAACGAGCGCTTCCATGAGCATCCCGGCCTTTTGGTCGGCATAGTTCCCTTTTATTTCGCCGTAGAAGGAGCGCGTCCCCTCCTCGAGAAGCCAGGAGAGAAGGATAAAATCGGCCGCCGAGCGCCCGGATGAGAAGTAGGCGATGCCCGTCTCGGGGACCCCCTCGACCACGAGCCCCTTCCACGCCTTTATCCCCCCATCCATGGTGTAGGCCTCCTGAAACCCTCTCCTCTCCAGTATCTGCGCAGCCGCCCGGCTGCGGTTTCCCGAGGCTCAGTAGGTTATGGTGGGCTTTTTCGGGTCGAGCTCAGCAAGGCGCTTCTCGAGTTCTGGAAGCGGAATCAGCAGGGCACCCGGGATATGCTCCTCCCCATATTCCCCCGGCTGGCGCACGTCTACGAGGTTAATCTCCCCCTGTTCCCTCTCCTTCAAAAATGAGCGCACCTCGTCCGCCGACAGGGGTTGAACCTTTCTGAAGATGCGGGATATGTCCACTTCCGCCCTCCTTTTATACGCACACTATCATACCGGCTGGCGCAGCTCCCCGGAAACCTGAAATTTTTTCATGAAACGCCTGTCTATGTAGTCTTTGACGGCGAATGCCAGCCTCCCGTCGAAGACCACGCTCCCCTTCCAGAATATGCCCCGTCCGTCACCCATGTTCAGAATGAGCAGGTACGGGCCACCGGGGTCAAAGGGTCTGAGCGGGTCACCTGCGAGCGCGGCGTGGAGGTTTCGGTAGAGAACGGGGTTTTGCCTGACCGCGTAGACGCCCACCCTTCTCAGGGGAATGCCGTCGATGGTTATGCAGTCTCCACCGCCGAATATTTCAGGATGGTCCACGCACTGCAGGAACCGGTTCACCAGGAGGCCGCCGTCTGGGCCCGTTGAAAGTCCCGAGTCGGCAAAGATGGAGGACGGTGTAACCCCTACAGCGGCAAAGACGATGTCGCACGTTATCGTTTCGCCGCTTGCAAGGTGGACCCCGCTTTCCATTACAGACCGCACCCGTATCCCCTCGATGAGGGTCACCCCCTTTTCAAGGAGATTGTTTCTCGCCAGGTCCCGCGCCTTCTCCGAAAAACCCGACAGGACGCTTCCCCCTTCTATCAGCGATATCCGGGCCTCGCCGCCGCTGTCGCTTATGAGGCGCCAGAGATTTGCCGATATCTCCACGCCGGCGGCACCGCCGCCTATCACGGCCGCATCGACCCTTCCCCGCTTGGCCATCTCGATTACCTTCGCCCGCGCTTTCAGCAGGTTCTCGATCGGTTTGACGGGGAACAGGCATTCCGGGTTGCCGGTTACGATATCTCCCGGGACCTCGCTGCCCGTGTTGAAGGAGACCACGTCGTAGCCAACCTCTTTCCCCGAGCTAAGCTGCAGGCTTCGCCGCTGCGGAATGACAGCCGTAACGCGGTCCTTCAGAAAGGTCCCGCCCCGGTCCTCCACCATCTTTTTTACGTGGAAGCGCAGCTCCTGCGGCCGGTAGATTCCCGAGAGCATGCCGGGGCCCATCCCCGAGTAGTAGTGGAAAGGGGAAGTGCTGATAAGGGTCGATCTGTGGCCCCTTGCGATAAAGCTTCCGAGGCCGGCAAGTACCGTCATGTGGGCGTGGCCGCCACCGACAAGAACAAGGTGTTTTCCCATTCCGAAACCACCGAAATCACGGTCAACCTGCTGCGTGCTCACACAGGGAACGGATGTGAAACGTCTTCTTTGCAGATTGTATAGGAATTGCCTGAACGGTTCAAAGGAAAAGGCGCCCGTGAAAAGCATCCCGATAAGAGAGGAGGAGCTCGCCGGATCACCCCCCTGTCCGTCCCGAGGGCTTAGGTACTGTGGGCCGTTGCCCTGCCTCTTATCAGGAGTCGGTTGCCGGGCCTTCCTCCTTCACATACCGGACCTTCCAGATGTAATAGATCACGGGATAGAGGACGAGCTCCATCAGGGCGGAGGTGACGACGCCGCCGATCATGGGAGCCGCGATCCTCTTCATCGTGTCGGCACCCGCACCGTGGCTCCACATGATGGGGATCAGGCCACCGATTATCATCACCACCGTCATGATCTTCGGCCTGATCCTCTTCACCGCGCCGTGGTGTATGGAGTCGAGAAGGTCCACCCTGGTCCTCATTATCCCCCTTCTCTGCCAGTCCTCATAGGCAAGGTCGAGGTAGAGGAGCATGACGACGCCCGTTTCCGCGCTGAGTCCCGCCAGGGCTATGATTCCCACCCAGACCGCTATCGACAGGTGATACCCGAGGACGTAAAGAGTCCAGAATGCACCCACGAGAGATATTGGTACCGTGAGCATGATGATGCCCGTCTTGAGGAACGATCTCGTGTTCAGATATATGATGAGAAAGACGATAAAGAGCGTCAGCGGGATGACAAGCATGAGCCTCTGCCTCACTCTCTGCATGTATTCGAACTGGCCGCTCCAGATGATGTTGTAGCCGGCGGGGAGCTTGACCTTTTCCGAAACTTTCTTCATCGCATTCTTCACGTAGGTTCCCACGTCGATTCCGCGAATATCAACGTATACCCATACCGTTCTCCTCGCGTTTTCGCTCTTGATGTTGGCCGCCCCTTTTTTGATTTTCAGGTGGGCAAGCTGGGCGAGTGGAATCTGCTGCCCGGCAGAAGTCGATACGAGGACTCTATTCAATTTTTGCACGTCCTGCCTCAAATCCTGCGGGTATCTCACGTTTACCGGATACCGTTCGAGCCCTTCGACGGTAAAGGTGACATTCATGCCGCCGATAGCGCTCATGATCACATCCTGAATATCTCCCACCGTAAGGCCATACCTGGCCGCAGCTTTCCTGTCGATATGAAAGTCGATGTAATTACCTCCCGTGATCCGCTCTGCGAAAGCCGAGAGTGTTCCCGGGACCTCCCTGACGGTGGCCTCGATCTGCTCGCCGATAGAAACGAGCGTATCCAGGTCATCGCCCATTATCTTGATCCCCACAGGCGTCTTGATACCCGTGGAAAGCATATCGATCCGCGTTTTTATGGGCATCGTCCACGCGTTCGTCAGACCCGGGAACTGGATCGCCCTGTCCAGCTCCTCGATGAGCTTGTCCGGCGTCATTCCCGGTCTCCAATCTTTCTCGGGTTTGAGCATTATCGTGGTCTCGATCATCGAAAGAGGTGCAGGGTCCGTGGCGGTTTCTGCCCGGCCTATCTTTCCGAAGACGGTATCCACCTCCGGAAACGTTTTTATGATCCTGTCCGTCTGCTGGAGAAGCTCTTTCGCCTTCGTGACGGAAATACCGGGAAACGTGGTGGGCATGTACAGGAGGTCCCCCTCGTAGAGCGGGGGCATGAACTCCGAACCGATCTTCGCAACCGGCACGGCGATGCTGAGCATCAGGATGATGTTCAGTATGATCGTTGTCTTCCTGTACTTGACGACAAAATCCACCACGGGGTGATAGATTCTGATCAGGAGTCTGTTGACGGGGTTCTTCTCCTCCGGAGGAATCTTGCCGCGGATGAAATATCCCATGAGAACCGGCTGGAGCGTTATGGCAAGGAACGCCGCCGCCGCCATAGCGTAGGTTTTGGTGAAAGCGAGCGGCTTGAAGAGCCTTCCCTCCTGGGCCTCGAGGGAAAAAACCGGCAAAAAGGAAACCGTTATGACGAGCAGGGAGTAGAAGAGGGCAGGGCCCACCTCCTTCGTCGCCTCCAGGACATTGGTCCATACGTTCTTATCCGGAAAATGCTCCTGGTGCTTGTGCATGTTCTCCACCATGATGATAGCGGCATCCACCATTGCCCCGATGGCGATGGCGATACCGCCGAGTGACATGATGTTGGCGTTAATGCCCTGGTAGAACATGATGATGAATGACACGAGTATGGCCAGGGGAAGGGTGATGATTGCCACGAGGGCGCTCCTGAAATGGAGCAGAAAGATTATCGAAACGAGGGCGACGACGGCGCTTTCCTCGAGCAGCTTATCCCTCAGGTTTTTCACCGCCCGTGCGATCAAATCCGATCTGTCATAGACGGGTTTGATCCTGATCCCTTCGGGAAGCGATTTTTCCAGATCCTCCAGCTTCCGTTTCACGTTATCGATCGTTTTCAGGGCATTCTCGCCGAAGCGCATGACGATAACACCGCCGGCCACATCCCCCATGCCGTTCAGGTCCGCTATTCCCCTTCTCAGCTCGGGGCCCAGGCGCACTTCGGCAACATCCCGAATATAGACAGGGGTTCCCCTCGACGTCCCGAGAGGGATGTCCCGAATGTCTCCGAGACCCTCTATGTAGCCGAGGCCCCTCACCATGAACTCCGTCTCGCCCATCTCCACCAGCCTTCCCCCGACGTCGTTGTTGCTCCGCTGAATCGACATCTTCACATGCCGCAGGGGAATGTTATAGGCAGCAAGCTTGTTCGGATCTACCACAACCTGGTACTGCTTCACGAATCCGCCGATGCTCGCCACCTCCGACACGCCGGGGACGCTCGCCAGTTCGTACTTCAAGAACCAGTCCTGGATGGACCTGAGCTGGGCAAGGTCGTGTCTTCCCGAGGTATCTTCCAGAACATATTCGTAAACCCAGCCAACACCGGTGGCGTCTGGGCCCAGGGTGGGAACAACGCCCCTCGGCAGACGGTTCGATACATAGTTGATGTACTCGAGGACCCTGCTCCGGGCCCAGTAGATGTCCGTCCCGTCCTCGAAAATTATGTAGACGAAGGAAA
>JBFFNJ010000125.1:0-6154 GCA_041563215.1 Candidatus Deferrimicrobia bacterium
GGGGCAAGAGAATACTCCTTTGCCCTGGCTACGAACAAGTGTTCATGGACGTAATTTCTCCTCTCCAGTTTGTCCAGGTGTTCTTTCACCTTTTGAGAGGAAATCTCCAGCTTGCTGCCGACGGCGCTTGCTGTTTTCGGTGCATATTCAGGGGGTTCGTACAATATTTTTAGCATTTCGATCTCTATTTTTTCCAGGGCAGGCTTTGCGGCAACCGATTTTTCGGGTTTGTCGGGAACGGGTGTTTTTTTTGCCTCATTTTTATTTGCGGTTTCGATAGCCTGTTCGGCTGTCTTTCCTGGTTTATGGGTGTTGGGTACTATTTCAGGTTTGTCGATGCGTTGCGTTTCTTTAATCTTTTTCCCCATGATGGATTGAACATCCAGATCGAGTTTCGGCCACCACAAATCAAAGGAATCCCGTAATCTTTCCTTGCTTAAGCTCATTTTCTCTGTGTTTTCGTTGATCGTCTCCAGAATCTGATACATATCGTTTTTCCCGAAAACCGCAGACGGAAACTGGGCAAGCGGTCCGTTGTCCAATTCCGACCTTTCCACGTCTATGAGCAACGGGATCACTCTTGCCAGATCCAGGGATTTTGAAAGAACGCCCGCCTCAAAATTCAACCATGGTGCTCCGATGTTGCCGGGAACGACACACAATATTCCAAGAGAGGACCGGTTCAGTTCTTGCGAAACGTCATTTCCCCATTTCGTTCCTTTTCTGCTGTCTTCCGGTGATACGTATGTCTCCACGGCCTGAATGACGGACGGAATCCAGTTCCCGAGAACGGATGCGATCGCATGACCCGTCTCATCGGACCAGCTAATGAATATTTTCATCGTTCCCCAGCCGCCTCCGTATCTGCCCTATCGGCATACGATAACTTTAAGTTTAATCCCGAGATCGTGACCGTTGGATGACGGATTCAGGCTGACCATCACCGTTCCCCCATGCGAGGAATGTTGCAAAAAACAGCTCAACGATTTCGCTGCAATGCGAAGGGCCGTGAACCGCCCTGATTCCGCGTGACAACAATTCCGGCACGAAGAAACTTATTTATCGCGCGAATATCTAAGGAATATATGACGTTCCAAATCCTATTAAGCAACGACATCACCCTTCTGCTCATCCCCCTTGCTTTCTTCCTGCTGGTGGTCGTCTTGCGCGCTCTCTTCGCGAAAAACCTACCGATATCAAAGGCATGGCTGACAATCAAGGTGGCGGGATTCGGGATTCTTCTTTCGATCCTCGTGCGATCCCTGACGATTCCCCCGGATATCACCCCTTACATAGAGGAAATCCAGGGGGTGATCCTCTTCTTCTGCATGGGGAACGTCCTGGCTTACCTGCTCGTTGACTCCTATCTCGAATTTCGGATGCAGGGCCAAGTGCCTTCGTTCTTGCGGGAACTTATGCTTCTGTCCGTGTACCTTTTCGTCGCGGCGACGGCCCTGCGCGTGATATTCGACATCAACGTGAAGTCGATCCTTACGGGGACGACCTTCCTCGCCGCGGCTCTCGCCATCGCTTTTCAGTCGACACTGGTCAACGTTGTCTCGGGGTTCCACATCCAGGCCGACAAGGGCTTCAAGCGCCGAACCTGGGTCTGGATCAAGGACAAGGACATAGAGGGAGAGATCGTCAATGTGGGCTTTCGGCACACTACGCTCTTAACCACCGCGGAGCACAAGGTCTACATCCCGAACAACTTTTTGATACAGAACATCGTGCATACGATCGGAAACCGGGACGAGAAAGCAACCGGGATCAACCTGAAGGTTCAAATCCAATACTCGTTTCCGCCGGAGAGGGCGATGACGGTTCTCCTCAATGCCCTCCGAGACGTCCCGGAAATCCTCCCGGAGCCGGCCCCTTCGGTACGGCTCGACTGGTTCATGGAAAGCGGCGTCCAGTACAACCTTCGTTTTTACCTCGAGGATTACGGGATGATCCTCAAGGTCCGCAACGCGATCCTCACGCGGGTTTGGTACGCCGTCACGCGTGAGGGGTTCTCCTTCCCCTTCCCCCACCGGGAGATCATCATGCGCGAGTCGGAGCCGCCGTTCCGTATGAGCGCCCATGGGATCCAGTGGAATCTCCGCCAGACCGAAATCCTGTCCCCCTTGAAAGACGAGGATCTGGATGAACTTGCCAAACGCGTCCACTTGCGCATTTTCGGTCAAGGCGAAACGGTCGTGCGGCAGGGAGAGGAGGGGAATTCGCTCTTCGTGAACTTGTGCGGCGAACTCGAGGTCTCCGTCGACGGCATGAAGGTCGGAATGCTGAGGGGGGGCGAGTTCTTCGGCGAGATGTCGCTTCTCACCGGCGAGAAACGCCGTGCAACGGTCGTGGCTGCAGGCGAGGTCTGGATTATCGAAATCACGAAGGGGGCGCTTGAGCCGATCGTTCGTTCCAACCCGTTTGTCGTGGAGGGCTTGAGCGCTGCCCTCGAGCGTCGTCTCGAGAAGATCAAGGAGGTTCAACTGTTTTCCAAAACCGCCCCCCAAGGCGATGTGCGAAGAGATACGATGCTTGTCAAGATCAAGAACTTCTTCGGCATCCCCTGACGACCCGCACGATCGGATTCGACCGTTTCTTTCAGGCTGTCTAAAGCAGCTTCAGGAAAGCCGCCAGCCAGGCCGGGTGCGCCGGCCAGGCGGGCGCAGTCACAAGATTCCCGTCGACGTGAGCTTCGGGCCAATCCTTGGGGACAAACGTTCCTCCCGCGGCCTCGACTTCGGGCCCACATGCCGGGTACGCCGAGCATTCCTTCCCTTTGAGCACGCCTGCCGCAGCAAGAAGTTGCGCCCCATGGCAAATTGCCGCTATCGGCTTGCCGGAGGATGCAAAATGACGAACCATCTCCAGAACCCGCTTGTTCAGGCGGAGGTATTCCGGCGCCCGGCCGCCGGGGATGACCAGGGCATCATAGGAGCCTGGCTCGATCTCGGAAAACGTCGCGTTCAGCCGAAAGTTATGGCCGACTTTCTCGCTGTATGTCTGGTCACCCTCGAAATCGTGCACCGCCGTCCTTACGGTCTCTCCCGATTTCTTGTCAGGACAGGCTGCGTGCATCGTGTGTCCAACCATCTGAAGCGCTTGAAAGGGAACCATGGCCTCGTAGTCTTCGACGAAATCACCGACAAGCATCAAGATCTTCTTTCCCATAACAGCTCCTCCTCGCTTGCTTGGAGTCAGGGAACGTCTCCCTGCTGTTCTACCGACGGGAAATCAGAATCCGCCGAACCGTCGACATGAGCGGCAGACCACGGCTTGCAGTGGGCTGTTTGCTCGATTCCGGGGGCAGCCCCGTTCATAGGCGACGAGTCTCAGGGGAGGTGACCTCGCCGTCGGTGGATTTGTCGAGAAACTCCCGGAAGCGTTTGCTGAACCCGTATTTTCGGTCCTTCCACCAGGCTTGCATGCCGGGGCGATGGAAGAACCAGAGAAGGTTTTCGCGGTGCCCGATCCAAAAGTCTTCGTCGATCATTCCCGACTGGTACTGGAAGAAGACATTCTCGTATCGACGGAACAGGCTGATCCCAAGATAGACAAACTGGGTGAAATCGTCTTCTGACAGTGCTTCCGGGTTCGCCATTCCGATCCGAAAGATCCGGGAAAGTTCTTTATCCCTGCCGACGATGGCAGCCATCTCTGCGAGCGCGGAAGTCGCGAGGTGATAGGTCTGTGATTGCGTGACTTGCGCGTTTCTCTTGATCTGAATCGACAGGTAGACGGCCGTAAGTGCGACGAAGACCGCGGCGAAGACCCCCGCGATAGCGGACACTGCAACCCAGTCCATCTCGACCTCCCCCGGGGGCTGCCGCGCAGGCTACGCTGCGGGCGCCCGGCAAACAACAGGGCAGCCGTCCGCTTCCGCCGACAGTCAGGCTTCGCTTCGATCCTGAACGCTCAGCTCAAGCACGATTCGGCCCCAGCCGCCACACTGCACGCCGACATCAAAGCACGCGGCTCGTTTAAACCGCATTGCATTCGGATCGACCCCGGCGTAGAAGAGCTCGTTCGATGCGAAGACCATCGAGGCTGCCGCGCTGAGCGCGTAGACGCAAACCTTCTTCGGGCAGCGTTTCGTGAGAAGGTTTCCCGCACCATCAAAATAGAACTTGTCCCCGACCTTGTGTTGGCTGTTGCACCCGTGAGACTCCACGACCTTCAGGACGATCGTCTTTCCGAGCAATGCCGGCGCTTTCGAGAGGACATCCTCGTTCCTCGGATTCCCTCGAAACACCTTCATCTCCTCGTCTGTGTACCCGAGGTGCGCCTTCATGAATTGCCATTTGGACGCGTCCCATACCTTTTCTCGAATGCTCATGCGTTCCCCCCGATGGTATTTGATACCCCTTTGCCGTGGGTGGAAGAGAGTCGGGAAGCCCAAGGGGATCGGTTGCTGAGGGAACCGGCCCGTCTTCCACGGCCCTCCGGAGCACCGTTTCGTTGAGGGTTTTCCTTTTCCGTCCCCCTGGAAGTCTAACGTAGACATGGCCTGCTCTCAAATCCTTTTCGCACCGGGCACGCATCGCCGATGACCCCGTTTGACAAACGCTTGAAGTCGAGGTAAAAATACCTTTCGGGCCGGTTACCCCGTTCACCCAACCGTTATCGGCTTCAGGCACCCGGAAACCTACAGGAAACCCTCTTCCCTTCTTTGCCGAGAGGAACAGAAGAAATGGGAATGACCTCTCTCCGATCCGAACGATGAGACTTGTTCCACAGATGTTTTGTCGGCCCGGCTTCCCCGACGAGGAGGTGAGCCGTTTGCGGTGCTCCCTGGAGGAATTTCTCACCCGCGCGGACCTGGGGGAAAGCGCCCTCCTCATCGACGGACCGGGCCCGGGCCTCGCTTCCCACTTTGTGGCCCTGTTCCTTCTCGGCCCGGAGCGGGTTCGCCAATTCCGCTCCATCCATGCCGTGTGCGGCAGCGTGTATGGAATCCTCGCCTTTCTCGCACGGCAAAACGGCATGCTCGCGCTGACACACGAGAAGATCGAAGACATCTATCGGGCAAACCGGGCCATCCATCACCTTTCCGGTTGGGAGCAGTGCTTCCGCCTGGTGCTCCGATTTCTGACAGGGTCGCCGTACATGTTCCCCAATGACCTCCATATAGAGGGTCTGAACTACGTGGTGCGCCCCGAATTTCAGAGCATGAGAGTCTCGGAGATGCCGGAGAACCTGTCGTTCCTGACCTACTGCGTCGAAGACCGCGAAGTGTGCGAGATCCGGCGGGAAAGCCGGTTTGCGGACTGGTCCATGTGCGATGTGGTGCGGTCGATGACGGCTTTGAAGGGAATCTATGCTCCCTTCCGCAAAGAAGGGAAGAGGTACATGGATGCGGTGACGGACCGCCCGCAGTTGCGCGAACTGTTCCGGAACATCAGAAAGCGAAATCGGCACGTGCTTTTCCTGCACATGAACCGGGAAGGGATCCGGGGGAATACGACATACGTGAAGATGCACAAGACGGGGTTCGGCCGAGTCCGGGTCATGCTTGATTTTCTTTACTTCCTTGGCGGCGCGGAGAACCGGGATTTTGTCGAGGCGATTCGCGTCGGCCTCTACAGGACCAGCCCGATCTAGGAAACCCCCGGACACGTGGTGGCAGGAAACCCGCACCCCACTGCCCTGCCGGTTTCGTCCAGGATGCGGATATTGAGGACCCCAGGGAAGAACTTGCCCTCGGGGGTGGGCAATCCTCCCTGGATAAGCGCATAATTCAGGGGATGCATCGCGGTACCGTACAGGCCATTCCGGTGACCCTGAGACGCACGGCCCTCTGGTGCGGCGCGGGATTGGCGGCCCTTCTGGTGGCCGCCGCACTCGTCGTGGCATTGGCCGTCTACCGGCCCCAACTGGTCCGCCCATGGGTGGAGCGGGCGCTGACCCCGCGGGGCGGAACGGCATCCCTGGCAGCCTTGAGACTGTCGCTTGCCCCGCCGGCCCTGGAACTTTCGGATCTTACGATCGCGGGTCCTCCGCACGAGGGCGACCTCTTTCGCCTGGACCACCTGCAATGCGAACTGATCCCTCGTCGCGTCTTCCATGGGGGTCCGTGGCTGCGGCACGTGGAAGTAAGAGGTCTTGTTTTCGAGCGCCCGCGGCCCCGGGAGACAAAGGGGCCACCCGACCTGAC
>JBFFNJ010000126.1:0-6103 GCA_041563215.1 Candidatus Deferrimicrobia bacterium
ATATTATGGTAGCCAACCTCTCCGGTTTCTTTTCGGCAGGGAAACCGAATATATTTAATGAAGCCGAGAAGGGTGTGGATAGGCAGTCCGTTCCGGTTCCTGAGATTGCATCTCCTAAGGAACCGAAAAGCTGGTAGGATACCTTTCCGTGTTGAGGGACGTTGAATGCACGACTATCTCGAAAAAGTGGTCGCAATCTTGAGCAAGACGTTTGGGAAGGCTCTGTCCCTAAGCGATATCGATCTCGCATTTTTCCTTGGCGTCATCGTGGCCAGCTTCCTCTGGTTTATCGCCACATACATGGAATCCCTTCTGGATGAGAGAAAGAGGAAGAAATTCTTCCGGATCGAGAGGGAACTTTTCGGTATTCAGGAAACCGATGAAACGGGGGAACAGGAAAGAAAACCCGAAATTGATGCTTCCCGCCAGCAGTTATTCTGGGATGATCCTCCGGACAAGGGAACGACCAGGGAAAAAGGGCATACGCTGGAGTAGCCGACACGGGAATGTGATGCCCTTCCCCCCCATTGTGTGCCCAAATTGTGCCTGATGAAAATTACCGCCGACCGTCGATGTCATTCGTTTGATCTTCCGGATATTTTTCCCGGCAGGGGAGTGGCTTGCCTGATGGAGATCCCACGCCAGCTGCAGATCGAGCAGGAACCGCGCTTCCATGCCGATCCGGAAGGAAAGGGGACTTCAAAGGCCCGGGTGCGGCTCACCTCACTTTTCCTTCGACTTGTCCGCTGCCTTCTCCCCGGCCAGCGCATCTATTGCGGCCTTGACGCAGACTCCGTCCTGATCGGGTCGTGCGCCGCTCACGGCGATCGCGCCGACGATCCGGCCGTCCTCGATCAGCGGGATCCCACCCTCGATCAATAAAGCGCCTGGCAGACTGAGGTTTTGCAGTCGACCTTCCACGATCCGGTCCTCGAGCAGTTTGGTCGAACGCTTGAAGCCCGCGGCCGTGCGCGCTTTCTCGATCGCGATGTCGGAGCTGGCGGTCTGGGTGCCGTCCATTCGCTCGAAGTACACCAGTACGCCGCCCGGATCGACGACCGCGACGGCCACGGTCCAACCGTTCTTCTTCCCCTCGGCGATGGCCGCAGCGGTCGCCTTCCGCGCCGTCTCGATGGAAACGGGTGCGCCGTAAGGGTTTGCAAGCTGCTGCGTGAAGAGGGGATCGCCCGGGTCCGAAGACTTTCGATGGGTAGGGGAAACGGTTGTTTTCTTCATGGTTCCTCCGAGGCTGGAGGTTTACGGAATGAAGAACTGTCGATGGACAAGCAGGGGTAATGGAAAAAGATGAATGGAATGTAACCAACGGTAAAGGAAATTGCAAGGCATAGGGACCTGCCCCCCTCGAACATCCTGTTGACGAGGACAAAAAACGGGAAAATCACGGAGTGTTCAACGTTCCCTTGCGCGTTTGGGTGAAGACAGACTTTTCTCCCGCCCTGGGCCACTCCGGGGCGATTTGGGGAGCGGAACGGTTCGATCACCGGAACTCGATGTATTTATTCATGCGAAATATATTGTATTTCATGACCAGCAAGGGCAACACCAGAAATACGAGAAGAGCAATGCCGTTCAGGATCAGGGTGACGGACGAGTGAATCCTGATCTCTTCCCCCATATGTGTAAACAGAAACGTCATTGGAATCATTCCGAAAA
This sequence comes from Candidatus Deferrimicrobia bacterium, assembly GCA_041563215.1. Lineage (GTDB taxonomy): Bacteria > Desulfobacterota > Deferrimicrobia > J040 > J040 > WVXK01. The sequence goes on from JBFFNJ010000126.1 coordinate 1,675, forward strand.
ATGTGGCGATCATGAATGTCCTTGCCTTGATATTGGTAAGTCCCGCGCAGTAACTCACCAAATCAAACGAGAAAAAAGGGAGCAATCGGGAAAGGAACACGAGCAGGACCAGGTGCTTTTCCTTGCAATTCTCCGTGAAACAAGGGATTTTCCCGATGAATTTCTTGATGAAGGCGATCCCGAGCAGCCTGGCTATGAAAAAACAGGCAACCGCCCCCAGCATTCCCCCGATAATGGAGTAGAGGCCTCCCCAAAAGGTGCCGAACAGCATCCCGGAAGCAATCGCCAGGGGGATATTCGGGATCTGACTGATGACGATGGATACCGCAAGAAGAACAATGTAGGCAAGGGGAGCGAAACTTCCGAATCCGGAGACGAATTCCTCGATCCTCTCCACCGTGAAATCGGCGAATACACCCCTCCCCCAGAGAAAATACAGACAGACGCTTGCAAGCAGGATGGCGATACCTGCAGAGATTTTCTTTATCACCGTCCCCCCCCGCTTGCCGTGCGAACTTCCTCGCTGTTTCCGGATACGATGGTTCTCTTTAGAACCGGTTAAGGAGAGAAAGGGTTCGGTTCGGGAGGCGGAAAAGAGTATCGAACTATTGTCCTGCTTCGATAACAGCCTTGGACCCGGTTATTGATGGTGGACCGGAATACGCTGATTGTTTGTTTCGACTTGCCTAAATAAATAGTTTAATGAATCCTTTCTCCTGTCGATTTGTGCGTTCTTTGGCCAACCCACATCCATGACATACGGTTGTTTCTTTTCCGTTGTATATACCGCATGCGCATACCGACTCGGAATCGTCGCGTGCTTGCGAAACCGTCGAATATTTGTATTTTGAAAATACGATCCCACACCTGGCGCATTCTATCGGTCCATACAAATTTTCGTGCTTACATTTTGGGCAAACAGTTCTCGTTTCCATCGGGGATTCTCCTATATCAAAATAGAACCACGGGACATATATACTTATCGGACGTGGAATAAGGAAATTTATTTTTTCTTTCGCTGTTCCTGGACTCCCACAGTGTTTTTCCCAAAGAACTGTGCCCGATTGGTGCCCGCGAGGAGAAAAAGCGGTTCGGAGATATGCGTGACGAATCGATATCGATAGGAGGACCGAAACACGGGAACTTTGGACGGCGGCAATCTGGAGTTCTATACGGGTGTTCCGGAGCGGGTTTCCGTCAAGGCACCCCTATACTTTGCCACGAGACGACCATCGATAGCTAACCCACACCCATTTCGTCCGTGATCGATTTTTCCTGTTCCTCCGTCAACCATCCCTTCTCCCGGAAGATCCTCCCCAGGCGGCGGTGCGGTCTTCCAGACAGGTTGTCGTCTACCTGCTCCGCGAGGGCTTCCTGGATCTGTTCTTTCGTCACATAACTTCGTTGGTAAGCGATGCTCCCAAAGCGGAAATATTCAATGACCGGATTCATCCCGGTATCGTCCTTACCCCTTCCGGTGTTCATTGCGTTTCCCTCCTTTCACGATGGCGGTCACCGACCACATCGCTTTGTCATCGCCCGACAGGACACAGGCAAGCCGCATCGGGCCTCTTTGGGTTGATGCGGGATGTTCTAATCCTTGTTTGCGGGCGCCATTGCCCCAGTTTCTGTCAACTTTAGCACCACCCGGAAAAGCTCGGAAAGGAGGTAGGCCCCTGTCAGCACGACGGCAGCACGGACCAGCCCCCATATCATAAAGAGGACTCCCCCGAGAAAGTCGGACCCGCCGGGGCGGGGAACGAAGGGAGAGAAGTCCTGGAGCAGTTTGTAGGCATCCTTTTGCGTAAACCAGATCAGAATTCCCCCCCCGACAGAGACGGAGGTGGAAAATGCGGCGTATGCTTCCCCGGCGAGGAGGGACAGAAGAGCGCATACGGGAAGAAGAGGGAACTCCCCATCGGGAAGGGATGCGATGTGGCCGGCCCGGATGAAGGTGGCGTGGACGACCATGTAAATGCCTGTGGAGAGGAAGAACATGAACACGATTCCGCCGATGATCCCCGACGCCTCCTGGCGCGAAGTGAACTGCCAGGCGTTGAAGAGGGCAACGAGGCCGGTGAAGGCGACCAAGGCGGCCGCAATTTTCAGAAACCGGGATAAACAGGTTCTGAATGCGGAGCCCCGCGCAATGGTGTCGATGACTTGTCCAAAAAACAGGTAGCGACCCACGGCCGCTGCTCCTTGTCTCCCAGGCGGGCGCGACGTCGGCTCCCGAGGATCGGTTTCGGCGGGTACCGCCGCTTGCCAGGGACGGTTATCGATCGTCATGCCCATGCCCCCGCTTGCCGCCATTCTTATGGTACTTGCTGTCGCGGTGGTCTCCGTGCCGGCCATCATCGTAGGACTTCTTGGAATGGGCCTTTTTCCACTGTCCATAGGGAACGTGCTTTACCTTCTTGTAGCGGGCCCGGTAATCCCTCGGGACCCTGACGATCTGGACCGGAACGTGGCGGTGCTCCACGACGATCCAGGGGCCGTTGTACACCCGGGAGCGGTACCACCGGTCGCCCCGGGGCGACCACCAGAAGCCTGCGTAGAAAAAGAGATCCGGCCCTCCATCGGCAACGAAATAGACCCCCGACCCCGGGATCAGGGCGACCTCGACGGGTTCCGCGACGACCACGGGCGGAGAGCCGATGTTGATGTTAAGGTTGACCTCCGCCAGTCCGTGTTTCGGCGGGCAGGACAGGAAAAGGACGACGAGAATCGCCAAAATGCCCATCGATGTCCAACGACCTTTCATACAGACCTCCTTTTCACTCCCGTTCTCCGAGCGCATAGCCCCATCGGCGACATGCGCCGACGGCTCGGCGTATCCATTCTTATCGGCGAACCGGGGCGTCAGCTTTACCATATGGTTGTGATAATGATCCCTTGCAACCTTCCTCGCCAAGAGGTACATTTCAGTCAAGGTTTCTCGTTAACCTCACCTACTCACACATCACCTGTTCCTCATCCCGTGGATCTCCGACCTGCGGGGATATGGAATGGTGGGCACCAAAGGTTCTTTGCCCCTTGACGGGGAGGTGTCCACGACCTGTCCGGTTCGGAGCGATATCCTGGGAATTACGAGGATGGAGAAGAGTGGTCGAGCCGCTGTTTAGGGGTATGGAATGCACGACTATCTCGAAAAATCAGCCGCAATCATAGAGGCGTTGCGCAGGGTGGTTTTTTCGTTGAGCGCTTTCGAGCAGGTTTTGTTTCTAGGGGTCGTTATATTGGCCTCCCTTGTATTCCTCGCCATAGGCATCGGTTGGGTGCGGGACAAGCGGAAAAAGAGGAAACATTCCCTGTTGGAGAGGGAACTGTATCGAGTTCCGGAAACCGATGGCATACGCAAAGGGGAAAGAAGGACGGTAATCGATGCATTCCGCATCCGGTTTCCCTTGGATGGTCCTCCGGAGAAGAGAATTGTCGTTGATGACCGGATGGACGCTCTTGTTGCGGAATCGGAACGCAAGGTTGAGGGAGAGAGGAGAGCGTAATCTCGATTCGGGGGAGGCGAAGAAGAGATCGGCTTGCCCGCAGCGTCAGGCGACAGAACGGAAAGGAGGCCGACAGAAAAGATGGCCGCCCAAGGGAGCAGCACATTCAAAGGGAATCGAGTCGCGGCGTCGCACGCTGAAATCATTAAAAGATCACCGGGGAAGATATTTCCGCTTTTGTGTCCCGTGCAGGAATACAACTGGATCGATCAATGGGATTGTGAAATCATTTTTTCGAATCGGGAAGGGATTGAAAACAACTGTATATTCAAAGAGTATCAATCCGGCCCTGTTCTTTTTGACTCGGACGTTCCGACCTATTGGATCGTATCCACCTATGACATCACGAATCGTCGGATACAATTCGTGTTGATGTCGGATCTTGTGGCGATATCGAAAATAGAAGTTGAAGTGAAAAAAATGGGTGATGGCAAGTCATCCGTTTCCTGGTCCATGGTTATTACCGGTATATGCGAAGAGGGAAACAAGCACATCGGTAAATCGACACGGAACAAAGCAAAACTGTATTTGACGGTGTTGGGGAAGGCGTTAAAGCATTATTGTGAAAAGGGAGAGAAGCTCACCCTTAACAAGACGAGCCTTCTGAAAATGGGGGTTTCCGCAGGGGTGCTCGGCTTCATCAAGAACCACATAAAGGGCTTGTCCTCAAAATAGAAGCATTCGCCATGCAACAGCAGACTGAAGCGGACGCCTCGCCGCGGTATTCACTGGCCACCCGCAGCGTAAGCCGGAGCGTCAGACAATAAACGAGGCATGCCATCATGAAAGGACAGCACAAGGCAAGCCGCCGGGGAGCCCAAACGATCATCGGCAAATTGTCCGGGAAAAAGCTCTCGATTCCCGACGTCAATGCCCCGCCCATGCCGGCTCTGGCGCCTCCCGGCGTCATTCACAATGGGAGA
>JBFFNJ010000127.1:0-6102 GCA_041563215.1 Candidatus Deferrimicrobia bacterium
ATCCTGCTATCCCCTCCTGTCCAAAACAGCCTTCCTCAGTTTTGCAACCGCGTCCATTGCATCCTCGGCATAAAACTCGGCACCTATCTCCTTTGCAAAATCTTCCGTCACAACGGCCCCTCCGATAATGGAGACGGACTCAACCCCCCTGGATTTGAGAAGAGTTATGACTTTTTTCATCTCGATCATGGTCGTTGTCATCAAAGCCGACAATCCAACAACATCCACCCTGTGTCTTATTGCTTCCTCCAGAATTTTTTCAGCAGGGACATTTTTTCCCAGATCGATCACTTCAAATCCATGATTTGCCAGAAGCGCGGCCACGATGTTTTTCCCGATATCATGAATGTCGCCCTCAACGGTGGCAAGCAGGACTCTTCCGATTACCTCCCTTTTCTCCTCTCCCATCTCTGACTTTATTCTCTCAAAGCCTATCTTTGCCGTCTCTGCGGCAGCAATAACCTGGGGGAGAAATATCCTGCTTCCGCTGAAGAGTTTCCCCACTTCCTCCAATCCCCTGACTATACCATCATTATTGATCGAGAGGGGCACTGCACCTTGCTTCAGAGCCATCTCTATGATCTCGACAATCTTTTCTTTTCTCCCGCTTCGAACCGCCTCCCTTATCTCCGGAAAATCCCCCCCGGAAAACTCTCCCCCCCCTTCACCCTCAGCTTCTGCCGTCGTGCGCCTGATGTACTCATACCCATCCTTGTCTTCTCCCCAGAGAAGGTTGCAGGATGAAACCGTATGGACGCTATCAGAATCGTGAGGGTTCATTATCGCCAGGTTGAGCCCTTTCGTGACCGCCATTGACAGAAAAGCCCGGTTTATCATCAGCCTTCCCGGCATGCCGAAAGAAACATTACTCACCCCAAGGATTACGGGAAGGTTGAGTTCCCGCCTGACGAGCTCGACCGTTTCGAGAGTTTCGACGGCGGCAAGGTGGGAAGCGCTGATAGCAGTCGTCAGGCAATCGATGATCAGCTTGTCCCGGGAAATTCCTGCTTTCTCTGCCTCCTTCAGGATTTTCATAGCAACCGCCAATCTGGCCCGAGGGCTCTCCGGAATCCCCGATTCATCAAGAAGCAGGCAAACGAGGGATGCGCCAAACCTTCTAGCGAGAGGCAGAAGAACTTCGAGCTTCTTCATCTCCCCTGAAACGGAGTTGATCACGGGTATTCCATCTGCCGCCATGAGCCCCTTTTCTATAACAGCTGTATTCGCAGAGTCAACCATCACCGGCAATGAGGAGTTCAAGTTCACTGCATACACCGCCTCTTCCATTAACACTTCTTCCTCAACTCCTGGAACTCCCACATTAACATCAAGAATATGAGCCCCATTCGCCTCCTGTTCCCTGGCCTCCCTTATTACCCCTTCCATGACTCCTTTCCGCAGTTCCTCCGCAAGCTTTCGCTTCCCCGTTGGATTGATCCTCTCTCCGATGATCATCAACGGCCCTTCGATATCTATCGCCACCACCCTTGTCCTCGAGGCAACTTTCTGCCCCGGAAGTACCTCAATGGCTCTTTCTGGAGCAGGCAGCGTCTCGATACCTCTCTCTGCTTTGAAATTGAGTCGTGCCCGCACATTGCTCATGTGATCGGGGGTGGTCCCGCAACAACCGGCGATGATCCGCACGCCGAGAGGCAGAAACTCCTCCACAGCTTTTGAAAAATCAATAGGTCCCATGGGGAATAGAGTTTTCCCATCGACGAGTTTGGGGATCCCGGCATTTGGCTGCCCTATAAGGGGTTTGTGCGTGACGGAAGCGATCATCTGGAGCATATCCATCATTTTTCCCGGACCGACGGAGCAGTTGATCCCTATGACGTCGGCTCCCATTCCATCTGCCACGACCCCGAAAGACTCGGGCGTGGTCCCAAGCAGGGTCCTGAAATTATCCTGAAAGGTCATCATGGCTATGACGGGGATTTCCGACAAAGACCTGGCAGCATAAATGGCGGCTTTGAGCTCCCTGATATCCATCATTGTCTCGATCTTTATCACATCAGCACCGCCCTCGATGAGGCCACCTATCTGCTCACTGAATATATCCACCGCCGATTTGAATTCGAGTTCGCCAAGAGGTCTCAAAAACTTCCCCGTCGGACCGACAGATCCAGATACCAACGCCATTCCCTTGCAGGCACTCCGTGCTATCTCGGCGCCCCGCCTGTTCAGCTCCCTGGCCCTATTTTCAAGGCCGTACTCACCAAGCTTTACTCTGTTGGCCCCGAAGGTATTGGTCGTTACGCCAATCGCACCCGCTTCGAGATAATCCAAGTGTATTTGCAGGACCAACTCGGGATTGTTGAAATTGAACTCTTCCGGGGATCTTCCTTTCTCGAGACCCCGCTCCTGCAGCAGAGTTCCCATAGCACCGTCCCAGACAACAACTCCGGACTTGATGAGGTTCAGCAGATTCATCCCGACTCTCTCTTACCCTTCATAATGTAACCTGCACAACGTCAATCGGCCTCTCTCCAAGAAGTCTCTCGCCGTGCTCCCTGAACTTATCCGGGTCATCTGTAACCAGGTACCTGATATCCTTCTTTTTCCCGATACGGACCAGGTCATGAGAGCGAAGATATTTCTCCACTTCAATGGCAACATTCATGGCCGAATCGATAATCGTCACACCCTCTCCCAGGTAGGCCTCGACCCTTCCCCTGATGAAAGGATAATGAGTACATCCAAGAATCAATGTATCGACCCTGCTTTTCTTCAAGAAAGAGAGATACTCGAGAACAACCATCTCCGTCACCGGATGATCTACCCAGCCTTCCTCCACCAACGGGACAAAGAGGGGGCATGCTTTTTGATAAACTTTCATGTTCTTGTTTTGGGACTTAATCATTCTCTTGTAGGTATTGCTCCTTATGGTGCTCGACGTCCCGATAACCCCTATCCTTCCGTTCTTCGTTTCAGACACTGCCTTGGCTACTGCAGGAGAGACAACCTCAAAAACCGGGATCCGATATAACTTTTGAAGGCCATCCACCGCAAGGGAAGAAGCCGTGTTGCAGGCAACGACGAGCGCCTTGATATTGTGGTTCATCAGCAAATAGTTTGCAATTTCCACGGAATACCTGGTAACCGTGAGTTTCCCCTTGTTGCCGTAAGGGACCCTTCCCGTATCTCCAAAGTAAAGGTACTGTTCTCCCGATATGGCATGCCTCAACTCCTTGAGCACGGTGAGTCCCCCGATTCCAGAGTCGAATATGCCGACCGGCCGTTCCATCTCCCCCTCAAAGATAAGCAAAAAATTGTTTTCCCATTAAATTGATCCCTATATTATCATACCTGTAGATTTTAATTAACAGGGGGTCTTGATGATTGACAAGCTCGAAATAGCCGCCGCGTACCTCTCAAGCGAGAGTTTCTTTCAATTTGCCTCCGACCCGCTGGTTTTCATCGGAATCATAATTCTCTTCGTTCTTGCCGTAATATTCAGGTGGAAGTGGGTTCTCGTCATTCTTCTCTTCTGCGGTGGTTCGCTTGCGATTATACGCTACACGAACTTCAAGCCCGTAGACGGCAGCGTTGACCCTACTCTGGTGAGCTTCGTGGTGGGTTCTGTGGTGATTACGGTTGCGATAATCTACCTGGTTTTTATACGAAGCGATTAAAAGAAAATCCCCTTCAAAGGTCCCTTCACCTACCGGGAATATCTTCACGCCGAATAGCTTTTTTTGCAAAGGTGATGATATCTCGACCCCGGAAGCGCTTAATCCTACCAAGCACCGGACATGACGTACTCGTGCATGGCCTTCGACGCTACCCTTCCTGCACCCATGGCGAGGATCACCGTTGCGGCGCCGATGACGATATCCCCCCCTGCGAACACCCCCTTTTTGCTGGTCTTTCCCGTTTCATCGTCGGCGATGATATTGCCCCACTTGTTCGTTTCGAGACCGGGAGTCGTGGCAGGTATGAGTGGGTTTGCGCCATTCCCGATGGAAACTATAGCCGTGTCGACATCAAGCAGAAATTCTGAGTCCTTGATGGGTACCGGGCGCCTTCTCCCCGATTCGTCCGGCTCGCCAAGCTCCATTTTCAAGCACTCGATCTGTTTGATCATCCCCTCGTCATCCCCGATGAACCTCGTTGGGTTGGTAAGGAGCATGAACTGGATCCCCTCCTCCTCTGCGTGATGGATCTCCTCGATTCGCGCCGGCATCTCCTTCTTCGAGCGGCGATATATGACGTAAACATTCTCAGCACCGATTCTCAAGGCGTTTCTCGCCGCGTCCATGGCGACGTTGCCCCCGCCGAATACCGCAACATTTTTGCTCTTCGCTATCGGTGTGTCCGCTCTCGGAAAGTCGTAAGCCTTCATGAGGTTAGCCCGCGTAAGGTATTCGTTGGCACTGTATACGCCGATGAGATTTTCCCCCGGAATATTCATGAAGTAGGGGAGCCCCGCGCCGCTTCCGATAAAAACGGCATCAAACTTTTCTTCGGTAAAAAGCTCGTCGACGGTTATCGTCTTCCCGATGACAACATTACAATCGACCCTGACTCCGAGGGCCCTTATGTAATCGACCTCTGCCGCAACGATGGCCTTCGGAAGTCTGAACTCCGGGATGCCATACACGAGCACCCCTCCTGGTTTGTGCAGTGCTTCGAAAATGACCACTTCATGACCGAGCTGTGCAAGATCACCGGCAACGGTCAGGCCGGCCGGACCCGACCCAACGACAGCTATTCTCTTTCCCGTTGGGGGCTCAACTTCAGGGATCTCTATTTGGCCTGTAACACGCTCAAAATCAGCGACAAACCTCTCCAGTCTCCCGATAGCGACGGGCTCATCCCTCTTTCCTATAACACAGGGCATCTCGCACTGCTCTTCCTGGGGACAAACCCTTCCGCATATGGCGGGAAGGACATTGTCTTCCTTGATTTTTCTCGCCGCCTCGACAAATTTCCCCTGGCGGACAAGATCAATGAAATCTGGTATTTTTATGCCCACCGGACAGCCCTTGACGCACTGGGGATTCTTGCAAAATATACACCTCGAGGCCTCGGCAATGGCCTGTTCAGGAGTATAGCCATACGGAACCTCGTTGAAGTTTTTTATCCGCACCTCGGGCGGTTGCTCCGGCATGGGCTGTTTCGGGATGCTGAAAGGCTTGGGTCTCTTCGTTTTTTTCTCCTCCATCTAACCTCTCCCTCCTTTTGCCTGCTTTGCCTCCTTCTGCATGTATGCCTCTTCGGCAACTCTCTCCTGTTCGATGAAAGCCCTGTTCCTTTTTGCAAGTTCGAGAAAATCCACTTCGTGGCCATCGAATTCAGGTCCATCGACACAGACAAACTTCGTCTTACCACCGATGGTAACCCTGCAGGCCCCACACATGCCCGTACCATCTACCATAATGGGATTCAGGCTCACATAGGTTTTGATCCCGTAAGGCTTTGTCAGCTCAGAAACCGCCCGCATCATGGGAATTGGCCCGATTGCAAGCGCAAGATCAATCTTTTCCCCCTCATCGATAACTTCTTTGAGGGCATCTGTGACAAAACCTTTCTTCGCATAACTTCCGTCATCGGTGGTGACGACAAACCGATCACTGATAGCTTCCATCTCATCCTCCAGTATCAGGAGATCTTTCGTTCTCGCACCAACGACGGTTACCAGTTTGTTGCCCTCCTTTTTGAACGCTTTTGCGATCGGCAAAAGCGGCGCATTCCCTATTCCTCCCCCGACGCAGGCGACGGTACCGAGCTTCTCGATATGCGTCGGTCTTCCGAGGGGCCCCACCAGATCTATAAGCTCAGCCCCCTCCTCGAGGGTCGACAGCTCTCTGGTCGTCTTTCCAACCACCTGATAAATAATCGTTACGGTTTCCTCGACGGGGTCCGAGTCGACTATGGTCAGGGGTATTCTTTCGCCATTTTCATCGATCCTCAAAATGAGAAATTGACCTGCCTTTCTCTTTCTCGCCAGGTAGGGAGCCTTTACTCTATTGAGAAAGACGTCTTTTGCGATTATCTTTTTCTCAACTATCTGGTACAATTTGATCCTCCTTGAGCTTTTATCAATGAAATCATGATGATACGAGTGTAAAAAGTATATCTTTACCGGAAAAAAATCAA
>JBFFNJ010000128.1:0-6094 GCA_041563215.1 Candidatus Deferrimicrobia bacterium
GGGGGGGCCGATGTGCGACTGACCCACGTCCAGGTCGGCTACGCCCAGGTCGCAGGAACCGAGCAGGGTTCGAACGATGCTCTCAACGAGGGTGGTCTTCCCCGAGTCGACGCCGCCTATCACCATGATGAGGCGGTTTCCGGGTGAGTGGATTGCATCGATCAGGCTTCTGTCCGAAAAAAAGGCCTCAAGGGCGCTCACCGTTCCCCCTTCTTCCCGCAGCTCGCATACGGGATATTATAGAGACTTTCTCCGGCCTTGGCGAAGGGCAAAGGGGGTGTGCATCGCGCCTTTCATTTTTCGGGTTCCAAAAAATTTGCTACACTAAAATTTATATGATGAAGTGGATGAAAAAATACCTCCCCGGGGAGCGGCTGGCCGTGCTTTCCTTCGACGGGCTGATGATGGCCAGGTCGGTGGCACCCTACCTGCGCCTCCTGCGGCTCATCGAGAGGAGCAGGTTCATAAAGGGCCTCCTGCTTCAGGTAGACAGTCCGGGGGGAAGCGCCGCGGCCTCCGAGATGCTCTATTTCTCGCTCAAGAGGCTTGCCGAAAAAAAAACCGTCTACTGTTATACCCTGATGGCAGCCTCGGGTGGCTACATGGTCGCCTGCGGGGCGAAGAGGATTTTTTCCCCTCACACGGGCCTTCTGGGGAGCATTGGCGTGCTCTCGGTCAAGCCGGTTCTGAAAGACGTGATGGAGAAGCTCGGGGTCAGGCTCGAGGTCATGAAGAAGGGTGCGAGCAAGGACATGTCCCTTTTTCACCGGGAGCTGACGGATGAGGAGAAGGCGAGGCTCGAGGAGCTCCACGATGACCTCTATCAGCGGTTCATCGACATCATCGTGGAGGGGAGGGGGCTTTCGCGGGAAAGGGTGAGCGAGATGGCGACGGGGGAGCTCTATTCGGCGAAAAAGTCCCTGGTATATGGCCTCATCGATGAGATTGCAGACATGGAGACCGCCCTCGAGCGGCTCTCGAGCGAGACGGGGGTGAAGAAGGAAAACACCGTCTATCTCAAGGTGAGAAAACCCCTCATGAGGCAGTTCATGGCTTCCGGAATGGCGGCTGCCGTAGATGAGCTTTACAGCCTGCTCATTTCCGAGTACTACAGAAACTTCTACTGATTCAAAGGTGTTTGCAAATTATCGGAAGCAGGGAACCCTGCAACGGTGCGGGCCTATCTAAAATAGTGTGAGTCGATTGTCACAGGAACATGATCAGGAGGATGATTTGGGATGAAATGGCTCATCAAAACGGAAAACGACTTGGCTGCACTCTTCCTTCGCCTTTTCCTGGGTGTCGTTATGTTTCCCCACGGGGCACAGAAGGCCCTCGGCTGGTACGGGGGGGGTGGTTTTTCCGGGACCATGGGGTTTTTCACTACCAAGCTGGGGATCCCCTATGTCTTCGCGCTCCTCGTCATAGCGGCCGAGTTTCTGGGCTCCCTGGGGCTTATCGCCGGTCTTCTCACGAGAGTTGCCGCCTTTGGCATTTTCAGCGTGATGGTTGGTGCCATCTATTTGGTGCACTGGAAGATCGGGTTTTTCATGAACTGGTTCGGGAAGAACCCCGGGGAGGGATACGAGTTTCACCTCCTGGCTATTGCGATCGCCCTTGCGCTGATGATAAAGGGGGGAGGCGCGCTCTCGGTAGACAGGGCAATATCGAGGGAGTTCAGGTAAATCTCGATATCTGCTAATTTTTCTGGGATTTGATAAGCAGCCCCGAGATTCGATACCGGTTCATCGCCACCCACCGGTAGACCCTGGCAAACAGTGAGCCAAGAAACGGAACTTTCCATAAGAGACTCAGACCGGAAAGCCTGCCGTTCACGTTTAGAATTTCGATGATTGCCCTGTCGCCGGCAAAGACTTTTCCATCAGGAGTTATCAGCTGGATGGCGAAAGCACACTCCTCATCACCGATTTCAGGGTGGTTGTTTCTCCTCTCCTCGGAGTCGCAGGGGATGAGGTGAAACCTGTCCTCGCCTTTCCGATTTACGATCCATCCGACCGATTTTGTGCACAGAGGGCAGGAATTGTCGAATATGAGGATATGCTTCTTTTCTTCCAAAATGTCTCCTTGATCTATCTCCACAATCATAAGATGACTTATTGCGAGACGGGGTGCAGCGACGGCCTCAGTAAAATCACAGGCGTGACTATTTATTGTTTATTCGCGCGGGGGAACGTGCTGAAATGATAGAGGGGATATGGAAGCAGTGAAGCGCTCACCTTCCACAGTCGGGCAAAGGAGGAGAATCATGGGAAAGGCGATTATCCTGGATGCGGTGAGAACCCCCCTCGGGAAGAGGAACGGGATGCTCAGCTCTGTTCACCCCGTTGAGTTGCTGGCGCGGGTCCTCGGTGCTCTGGTGGACCGGTGCGGGGTGCCCCGGGGGCAGGTTGAGGATATCATCGTCGGGTGTGTCACACAGACGGGTCAGCAGGGGGCGAACATCGCCCGCCTCTCGGCCCTGCTGGCGGGTTTTCCCGTCCAGGTTCCGGCCGTTTCCATCAACAGGATGTGCGGGTCGAGCCAGCAGGCTATCCACTTTGCCTCCCAGGCGATAGAGGCGGGTGACATGGATCTGGTGATCGCTGCGGGGGTGGAGAGCATGAGCAGGGTTCCCCTCGGCTCAGATTACGGCGAGTTCCACCCGGCCCTCATCGATAAGTATGGTCTCGTTCACCAGGGGATATCGGGGGAGATGATGGCGGAAAACTGGGATATACCGCGCGGGGACATGGACCGTTTTTCTTTCGAGAGCCACAGAAAAGCCGGCGAGGCGACGAAGAGGGGGATTTTCAGGGAAGAGATCGTTCCCATAAGGGTTCCCGGCGAGGGAGACGGCGAGGTCGTCCTCGATACGGACGAGGGGATCCGTTTCGACACGTCTCTTTTGAAGCTCTCGTCACTGAAACCGGCCTTCAGGGAGGATGGCGTCATAACGGCGGGAAACTCAAGCCAGATAACCGACGGCGCCGCCGCGGTCCTTATCTCCTCAGAGAAAAAAGCGAAGGAGCTGGGTCTGAAGGGTAAGGCCAGGGTCCTCCATAAAGTTGTCGTGGGGAGCGACCCGGTGCTCATGCTCGACGGGCCCATTCCGGCAACCAGGAATATCCTGAAAAAAAGCGGCCTCTCACTCAATTACATCGATGTCGTCGAGATAAACGAGGCCTTTGCCAGCGTCGTCCTTGCCTGGGCGAAGGAGCTTGACCCCGACATGGACAGGGTGAACCCTTTCGGCGGGGCCATCGCCCTGGGCCATCCGGTGGGGGCGAGCGGGGCACGGATCATGGCTACGCTTCTTTCCGGTCTCGATAAGCGGGGTGGGACCCTGGGCCTTCAGACCATGTGCATTGGCCACGGGATGGCCACGGCCACGATCATAGAGAGGGTCTGAGGGGAATTATTGATGGAAAGACCCCTTTTCTCTTTGGACCATACCTTATTTATTATCGGGTGGGCCTTTCGTAGAGGATAACGGTGAAGGTGTTACCACCGCGCTCGTTTTCCTCGAGGGTCACGTTACCCTCGTAGAGGTGGGCGATGTGCTTCACGATCGAAAGACCAAGGCCGGTGCCCGATTTCGGCTTTTCCCGAGCCTTGGAAACGGTGTAGAACCTCTCAAAGATCCGCTTTCTTTCTTGGTGAGGTATGACGGGACCCTCATCTTCGACCTTTGCGATGACCGCCCCTCCTTCTTTCAGGATACTGACGTATACAATTTCCCCCGAAGAGTATTTCACCGCATTGTCGATGAGGTTCGTCAGGATACTCGTCAGGTGTTCGAAGAGGATCCAGGCATGGTCGGCTTTGACGTCGTAGATCATCTCTCTATCTGCGACTTTTGCGAAAACGACCTGAACCGTGTCGACAACCGAATTCAAATCTGCCGGCTCGGGTACCTCGAAGGCTCTATCGATCGATTCCAGTTTATGAAGCTCCAGGATGTCGTTTATGATGTCGTTTAGCCTTTTCGAGCTGCCCAGGATCGTGTCGAGAAACTTTAACAGAACCTCCTTTCCCATATCGGGGTCGCCGGCAATGGTTTCGGCATAGCCCAGAATCATGGAGATGGGGGTTTTCAGCTCGTGTGATATGTTCCCTATCAGTTCGGTCTTGAAATCCTCGTACTGTCTCTTTTCGGTGATATCGGAAAAGACGAGTAATTTGCTGTCGTTTACCCTCCTGGAATAGATATCGAAGGTCCGGCCTCTGAGCTGTTTTGTCTCAGCGGCAGCGCCTTCTGTGGAAAGGGCCTCTTTTAAAAACGTTATCGTTTGATAGTCCGTGAGCGTCGAGATTATGTTCATGGAAACTTTGAGATCGATATCGAGATGTTCCTCTGCTTTCGAATTGAAAAGGAGAACGTTGTTGTGTTTGTCGAGAAAGAGAATCGCCTCGTCCAGTACCTCCAGGATATGACTCAGCTTTTCCTGTTCCTGGATCAGGCGTTTCTGCTCTCCCCGCATGACCGTGTAGATCCGATAGATGAGTCCAGAAATCCGTGCCATGGTGGGGTCTTTGAACCGGGGGAAGTGAACGTGCATCTTTCCCGAATCGATCCTGTCGGTTATCTCGTCCAGCCGGGCAACGGGGATCGAGATCCTGGAGGCAAGGTAGGCCGAGATCATCCCGATGATCAGAAAGAGAAGGGCGAAGATGGTGATGTTCTGATTGCGAAACCCCTTACCCAGGGAGCCCACGTAGGTGACGGGGTAGGCTACCCGCAGGACCCTGTCGGCGCTTGCTCTCTTCGCGTAATAGATCATCTCCGTTCCCAGGGTGGTGCTGAACCGTGTGGCGTAGCCCTCTTCCTCGTAGATCGCCTTCTTGATTTCCGGTCTGTCCCGGTGGTTCTCCATTTCCGGCACTTTGGCGAAATCGAGATAGGAATCGTCTATGACGCGGCCACCGATGTCTATCACGGTAATCCTGAGGGAGGTCTGGCGGGATATTGACGCTATCTTTTCGTGGGAAGCAGTATCCGACCTATCCACGGAAATGTATTCCTTCAGGGTGTGCCATTTGTTTTTCATCTCGGCGGCAAGCTCCCTGTCGGCTGAGGCGGTGAGGAGCATGTTGGAAAAATAGAGGATGACGATAAGCGCGATTGCGATTGGGATGTATATGATGGCGAAGTACCTGAGAAAAAGCTTCATCAGTCAATCCTGTAACCGATCTTTGGAACGGATTTTAAGAGACTGCCCTTTTTCCCCAGCTTCTTCCTGAGAGATGATATATGCGCATCAACCGTCCGGGTGTAGACGTCGGTATCGTATCCCCAGATCGAGTTAAGGAGCTGGTTTCTCGTGAAGACACGTCTCGGGTTCTGAATGAAGAGGTTGAGAAGCTCGAACTCTTTCTTCGTGAGACTGACATCCCGTCCCGATACGCTCACCTCGTGGCTGCCCGTGTCGACGGTTATGCCGGAGTAGGTAAGCGACGTGGCCTCCTTCTTCGGGCCGCGCCTGAAGATAGCCTTTATCCTTGCCCGCAGCATGTCCATGCTGAATGGCTTCGTGAGGTAGTCGTCCGATCCTGCCTCGAGGGCGGCGATTATCTCCTTCTCGGTGTTTCGCGCAGAGATAATGATCACGGGTATATCTGCATGCTCGGGCACCCTCTTGATGATACTCAAAAACTGCATGCCCGATAACCCCGGCAGCATCAGATCAAGGAGAATGAGGTCGATGGTTGTATCCTCCAGTACTATGAGGGCGTCGTTGGCGTTGTCGGCCTCTATGATCCGGAATCCCTCGTTCTTCAAGTTGTAGGAGATGAGATCCCGGATGTGTGCCTCGTCCTCTACCAGTAGGATGTTACTCATCCCCGCCTTCCTCCCACTTTCCGTGTCTCGCGATCTTTCCGGTGACCATGAAATAAACGAGCTCTGCGATACTCGTCGCATGATCGGCGATCCTCTCCAGGTTGTTCGATATGAATATGAGGGAGAGGGCGGCCTTCGTTTTCCTGATATCTTCGGCGAGGTAGGTCAAAAGTTCTCTGATGACCTGGCCGTTTAACTCGTCGACGAAATCATCTCTTTTTATGACGTCCATGGCCAGCTTTATGTCCCTGTTGA
>JBFFNJ010000129.1:0-6076 GCA_041563215.1 Candidatus Deferrimicrobia bacterium
GGATTGAACAAAATGGCGAGGCCAAGGACAAGGGATGCCGCTATGATCCTCTTTAGAACCGTTGTTCCCACAAACCCCCCGAAGACGTCTTTATCATCAGTTGACGGCAATAAGGCGGATTTTACCAAGTAAAACAAACCTGTCAAGTTTTACTCTATCTTCAAATCCTTTTTTATAAAGCTGTTATCTTCCTTCACATAGTATTCCTTCGGATAATTTCCGGCTTTATTGAGAGCTCTCAATATTTTTTCCCCGTCCCTGTTGTCAAACCTTATCGCCAGGCCGCAATCTGAAGTCAGGGATCTGGGAACGGGGATAAGCTTCATGGGTATCCCCTCCCCCTTGATCGTCTTTTCTGCCGCCATGACCTGATGTGTACCCTCAAAGATGAAAACACCCTCCATCAATCACCTCGAGAAAAAGAAGATAATCCGGGTAAAAAAGATCAGTACATTGTAGTATAATCTTCCAGAACGTGGCTACCAATAAGCCGCGGGGAGAACCGTCTGTGTCGATTCTGTCAATAGCGCTCATCTCTTGTGCCGTTAATTTACCGCTGGGATACTTGAGAAGCGGCGCACAAAAGTTTTCCATAGCCTGGTTCACATTCATCCATCTGTCGATACCGTTGATCGTATACCTGAGGATCAAGAACAATGTTCACGCGGTTACCATACCGATCTTCATCGCCGCAGCCGTCATCGGGCAGCTTTGCGGGGGAAAATTAAGAAGAAAGGAGCCCTCCTGAATGAAAACGGAAAGGATCGGGGGAACGGTATTAGACCTTCTCGACAGCCTCGGATTAAATGATGCAAAAAAATGCGCGATGATAATTTCAGCATGGGACAACATCGCCGGGGAGAAACTAACAAATCTCGTAAGGCCCGAATCATTCAGATATGGAACGCTCCACCTGTCAGTTTCCAATCACAGCTGGGCCCAGGAACTCCAGCTGTTAAAGCCCCAGTTCCTGAAAAGGGTAAACGGGGTCTTGGGCAAGGATGCGGTGAAGGATATCAGGTTCAGGGTGCGGGGAGAGAGGTAATTTTCTGCAAAGAAGATGCGGTTTTCATCCTCCTTGAGACCGCAGATACCAACTGTGAAGGCATCGCCTGACAGACAAAAGAAAGTCACTTCCTGATCATTCCCCCGAAAATAGCAACGATCTCTGGAGAATAGACGTTTCGTTTGTCATAGATATGAAGGGGTGGCAGGAAGACTGTTTCCCTCTGGCCGCCCACAGCGCCCTTCATGAGGGCCAACTCTGCTTCCTCCCCCCTGAACGAGTGAACCAGCCGTACCTTCTCCACCTTCAGCCCACCCCGGTTCAGCTGGTACACCACATCAAAAAGCCTTCTTGCCGGATATACCAGGAAAAATTTTCCCTTCTTCCTCAGCGCCGCGGTAATCGTAACCGAAAGGTCCGCCGGGTTGAGGGTATACTCGTGTCTGGCGATCCTCTTCTCCTCATCAGGGTTGACCCTTCCCGCCTTTACCTTTCTGAAAGGGGGATTGGATACAACCGTATCAAACCTCTTGCCGAAACCTTTTACGAACTCCCTCACATCGGCATTGATCACCTGGATCACCTCTTCAAGGAAGTTGCTCCTCACGTTTCTCTCCGCCACCTCTGCCAGAGCCTCCTGGATCTCAACGGCGATTATCCTTCCGATATCGGGCCGTTGGCGTGCAATGAGCATGGACAGAACGGCCGCGCCGGCTCCAACGTCGAGGACATCCCCGGCCAGGCCCTCGTCCAGTGCAAATCGTGCGAGGAGAATCGAATCGAGGGAAAACCGGTATCCTTTTTTGCGCTGGAAGACTTTAAGATTCGCAAAGCCGATAACGTCTTCGGTGATTTCATCACTTTCCCTGACCATGAAATTTCTATCCCACACGGTCATTTTCGCTTACGGGGGACAAGACAAGTCCCGTGAGAATCTTCGGGTAGAAAAAGGTCGATTTCTGAGGCAGGATAAAGCCGCTTTCAGAGACCTCGATAAACTGTTTCATCCTGATAGGGTTCAGGTAGAACAAGAGCTGGATAGCACCCCCTTCTAGGTCACTCAACCCCTTCTTCAGATCTTTGTAGAACCTTACCTTCTTTCCCGAAGATATCTCCTCCTGCGAGATGCCGAGCACCCTTTCCAAAATTAGTCCGTGAAGGAGAGAAACGTCGAGGTTCCTGACGGCTGGGGGCAGGGAGGGAAACAAGCCCGCGTCCAGATCGTCGATATCGTCGATCTTCAACAGGGAGCAATTACCCTCTTCATCAACCATACCGAAGATGCGCTCCTTGACCGTTGCAGAAGATACCTTTTCAATCATCTCATCGACTCCACCGGAAAGCTTCACGAACTTAAAGGGAGCATCCGTTTGCCTTGACAGCGTCTCAATTTTATCCCGGTCAAGCCCGTACACTCCCCTGTGGGTGGGCAGGATCACAAGGCCTCCATCCCCGGTTGCCGAGAGGAAGACGAGCACATAGTTCCAGGCTGAAGAAGGATCATCGTGAGCCCTTTCCCGCATCCAGTTCCTGTATTCGAGGGCCGTCTCATACCGGTGATGGCCATCGGCAATGAACACCCTCTTCCCCGAAAGGAGACTCTCCACTTCCCCTATCACGTTCTCATCCGTTACCACCCACATGCGGTGACAGACACCGACATCGTCCACAACTGACACGTCAGGGGAAGACGCATCAATTGCCTGAAGAAAGAGGGAGGCGGCAAGGTTTTCACCGTCATCGTATATCGCGAATATCGGGCTGGTTGCCGTTGCTGTGTGCTTCATGAGATTCAGCCGGTCCAACTTGGGGGTCAGAAGCGTCCTCTCGTGGGGGAATACGCTTCCCTCTCCAAACTTTTCAAGCAACAGGGCGCAGATGAACCCTGTCCGCACCAGCCTTCCTATACCCTCCACCTCGAACTCCTGCTCGTAATAGTAAAACGCGGCCTTTTCATCCCTGACGAGCACCCGCTCTGCAAGAGCGGCCTTGAGCATCTCATTTGCCCGCCTGTATTTCTCATGTTTCTCCCCCACTCCGTCCAATCCGAAGTCGATCCAGACGATATTGCTCGGATGTCTCGCATGAAGCTTTATCTGCTCCTCTTTGGATATTACATCGTAGGGGGGAGCAACGACGAGGCCCTTGCCTTCGATATGCTCTCCAAAGCGCAATCCGCGTATCGGTCTTACCTTAGCCATTGTCAAACTCCTCTGCGATTTTTAAAATCTCATCTGCTTTGACGTCGCCTTCCCGCAGGATACTCAGCACGTTTCCATCGACCAGCAGAACCGTCGAACCGGCAGATGGAGGAAGGTCTCCCCCATCGATAAACAGGACATCGTCTCCTTCGAAATCCTCCATCACCTGACCGGCGGTCAGGGGGATCGCCCCTCTCGATTTATTCGCCGAAGTCCCCGTAGTGACCCCGCCGCAGAGGCCGGCAAGAGAAAGGGAAACCGCTGAATCGGGAAGCCTGACTCCCACCGTTCCGTCCTCTGATCTCACGATGAGCGCAATGTGCGGGCGGGCGCGCGTCACGATGGTCAACTTCCCCGGCCAGAAGACTTCCGCAAGCTTTTCCCCGAGAGGGGACAAAGGAGCACAGATATCTTCAATTTCACCAGGACTGGCGATAAAGAGAGGGACAGGCCTTCCACTTTCCCTCCCCTTCAGACTCATAAGATTTTCGACGGCACCGGCTACCCTGATATCCACCCCCATCCCGTAGAGGGTATCTGTCGGGTAAATCACCACTCCCCCCTGACGCAGATACCCCTCCACATCATCTCTGACTCTGTTTGAACTGAGAAATTCCTCGGTTTTTACCCGCTTCATCTGCCACCCTGTTTGCCATCAACATGACACTTCCATAATCTGCACGCGTGATCTTTTCAACAACCGGGCACTTGCAAACGAAAAGAAAAAAGCAGTTCTCGAGGCTGCCATAGAGGGTTTCAAAGTTCGCCTGTCCCTTGCTTATGACGAGATCTGACTTGTGGAGCATTTCCAGAAACTCGGGGGATACATCCCCGAGGTCGGTACCCACTGCCTGGCTACCATTTGATACGACCCGAATGTTCTCATCCAGGTTCAACTCAAGAGCATCAGGATAGGTTAAGTCGTCTATTACCGGTCCTCCCTTGACACCGAACCAGACCTCTATGCCCTCATCTATGAGCTGTTCCGCGAGCACCAGGTCAAAGGGGGCCTCCCCAGTGTTGTCCAGGAGCATTCCCACCAATTTTGCAGGACCGAGTGCACTCATAAAGTGATCTATCTCATATATCCCCCGCGTGAGGGCATCCAAATTCCCGAAAAAGCGCTCGGCCTCACCTTCCGATATGATTCCGAAATCGTACATGTTCCCCGCACCGGCGAGCAGTACGGCTGACTCGACACCCTCTCCCCTCTCATGTACCTTTCCCCGCACCTTGGAATAGGTTTCCCTGAATCTTTTTTTCTGCTCATTCTTGACAGCGTCGAAGGGGTCGGTAACTCCGCTCGCCTCTCTGACAATCGCGTGCAACCGCGATGCAACCCTTGCGGGAATATCATCGCGGTCGAGAGATGCTATATAGCGGGCGGCCCTGCTCATGCTTTGCAACGTGGCTGTCTCGGTCAGGTCTCCCTGCCTGCAGGCCGTCTCTACCTGCCTGAGAAAACAGGGATAGCAATCAGGGTTTACTCTTATCATTCAATGTCCTCGAGGACTCGATCACATCCTCCTCCATCTTTTTCCTGAAGGATTTGAGAGATTCCCGTATCCCCTCGTACTTTATTGACAGTATGGACAGGGCAAGGTACGCCGCGTTTTTGGAACCTGTCTTCCCTACCGACACAGTCGCGACGGGAATGCCTGCCGGCATCATCACCGTGGATAAAAGAGCATCGATGCCTCCAAGGGGGGACGCATCGAGAGGAATACCGATAACCGGAAGAGTCGTGCGAGACGCAACGACACCGGCGAGGTGAGCCGCGTAACCGGCAGCTGCAATGATCACCTCACAGCCCTCCCTCTCTGCTTCACTGATGAGCCTCTCCGTTCTCTCCGGAGACCTGTGGGCCGATGTTACCTCCACCCTTACATCGACACCAAAATCTTTCAGAATCTCCACCGTGCTGTTAACCGTGCTGTAATCGGAACCCGATCCCATGAGGACAATCACTTTCGGGGTCATCTGATCCTCCCTTTGACACTCCCTCTGCCCTGTAACCTTTTAAAAGCCGCGCCAACGAGCGCTTTCATCATCGGCTCCCGGCTTTTTTCCGTTTTAGTGCTTGAAATGTCTGATGCCCGTAAAAACCATCGCCATATCGTGTTCGTCTGCAGCCCTGATCACTTCCTCATCCCGGATCGATCCGCCGGGTTGGATAATGGCAGTGGCACCTGCTTCGGCAACGACGTCCACGCCATCTCTGAATGGAAAGAATGCATCGGAAGCCACGACGCATCCCCTGGTGGGTATTTGCGCTTTCATTATGGCAATTCTTGCCGAGTCCACCCTTGACATCTGGCCAGCGCCGACTCCCACGCTCCTGTCTTTCCTGGCCAGGACAATCGCATTCGACTTTACATGTTTGCAGAGCTTCCAGGCAAAGAAAAGGGCCGACAGCTCATCCTCGGTGGGCTTCCTCTTCGTGACGGTTTTTAAAATATCGGGGTCGAGCGTGGGCTCATCAGCCGTCTGCACCAGCAAACCTCCTGAGACATTCTTGAGCTCAATTTTTTGCCTCGCTTCCCGGAAAGACCTCATGTCCACCCGCATGACCCTGAGGTTCTTTTTTTTCGAAAGGACCTTCAGCGCTGCCCTGTCATAATCAGGAGCAACGATTGCCTCGAAAAAGATCTTTGCCATTTCTCTCGCACAATCCTCGTTTACCTTTCTGTTCAGCGCAACGATGCCGCCGTAGGCGGAAACAGGGTCACACTCGTTTGCCTTCTTGAAAGCATCGGAAAGTCTCCGCCTCGATATTCCCGCACCGCAGGGGTTGGTATGTTTTATGATTACTGCAGCCGGCTCGTCGAATTCGAGGGCGAGGGAAAAAGCCGCATCGATGTCCACGATA
>JBFFNJ010000130.1:0-6062 GCA_041563215.1 Candidatus Deferrimicrobia bacterium
ACGGGGAACAAGTCCCGTTCGGGGCATCATTACAATCGAATCCTGGATCGCTAACCGCCGAGGCCCGGTTAGGTGCAATAAGTGAGATTGTTGCTACAGCCACAATAAAAACCAATAATTTAGACATTTTCCTTAACATTGTTTCCCTCCTATCTTTGTTCAATAAGCAATTCAAATCTAGATCACAGCAAGATTCCACCCTTATCTTCCCTGACACGTATCTTCGTAGTTTCTTCTCTAACTTTTCCCCGATAAACAATTTCGGACGGAGAATCATTCATCCTACCCTGGACGGTTCCGGACGTTCAAAGCGAAAGGTCCGGCCAGAACGGGGAAAGGTAAGAACAAAACAACGAAATAATGAATTCACCGGGGATTCATGGTTTTTTCTTGAATTTCGAAGAGTTATGAAAACAACCTTTCCCCCCCTGTGAAAGGTAGAAAACTCAACTTTATAAAATATCGTTTTAACGAATATTATAACTAAAGTAGTAAATTTTAACATAGTAGTCAAGGCATTTTTAATGTTTTTAAAATATATAACTTACTGAATAACAATCATTATTTAATCCCGCGCATTCAATTATCAGTAATATTTATCATTAAAAGCACCATATTCTATTATTTTAAAAATACATGCAACCATCATTGAAGAAAACAAAGCAAGATCGGTACCCGTACGGTAACCTGATGATTTATCATACCATTTTTCATGTTCTCCTACATTTTGTAGAAAATTATTCAATAAAAGTGGAATAAATTTGCCCAGGAAAAGCAGCCATTTCCTTCCATTGAGGAAATATCACTCAGGACCCTCTGAAAGGAGAAAAAATCCCGGCCGCAACGGGTTAGATCAGGAAATATCGAGGGATGAGGCGTCGTCGATGAAGCGCTCGGTTATAACGCTCAGGTTGGCAAACACCCGCGCGTTCTGTATCGCTATGGCAGCGTACATGGCCAGGCCGTCCAGAAGCTTCAGGTCGTCGATGGTAAAGACCTTCTCCGCGCTGCTGCTTACGTTCATGACGCCCAGGTTGTAACTCCTCCAGACGAGGGGAACGCAGATGATCGATTGAATCTTGAGCTCTCCAGCGAGAAAGCGCCCGTCCGTCGATACGTTGTTTATCATCTCCGCCCTCCCCGTCTTCAGGACGTTGCCGGCTATGCCTTCCCCGATGGTGAGCTTCACCTTCCTGTCCGATTCGGTGCCGAAGGCGGCCTTGATGCTGAGGCCGTGGGACTCCTCGTCGATAAGCATGATGGAGCCGTTATCGGCGGGAACCATGTTCTTCGCCTTTCCCAGCACGAGGGCGCACACCTCGTCCTCTGAGAGGCAGACCTTCGCGGCGTCGAGCTTTTCCTGGCGGAGCTTCTTCAGGTCCTCGTTCAGGCTCCGGATCCTCCTGCTCATTGCCTGAAGGATGTTGAACACCATCATCGGGTCCCTGCTGATAGAGGTGAAGAGCTTTCTTTTATCGATGCTCAAAACCCTCGCCTCGCCAAGCGCCTTGGCCGTTGCCGAGCGCGAGAGCTTGTCAAAGAGGGCCATCTCCCCGAATATCTCGCCGCTCTCCAGGATCGCGATCTCCATGTCGCCGGAGGAGGTGGTTTTCGTTATCTTCACCCGGCCCGATTGTATGACGAACATCTCCTCGCCCCGGTCCCCCTCCTTGAATATGACCTCGCCGTCAGAGTATACCCTGCCGAGTTCTCCATCAACCATGTCCCCTCCCCGCTAAAATCTTCATCATGTTCTTTACCTGCTCCATGTTCATCTTCACGTCGAGCGTCCGCTGAAATACGCTCTTGTAGCGCTCGTTCCCGGTAAACATATCCCAGAGGATGGAGCTCAAAACCTTTGTGCTGTCAGCCCTTTTCTGCTCCGATTTCACCACGGAGAGCATCCCCCTGCAGAACACGGAGTTCTTCCGGTAGAGATCGGTGACGGTGAAGAGGAAGCGGCCATAGAGGTTGTCGATCACGATATCCCGGTATACGGGATAGTAATACTTCTGAAAGTGATCACTGCCGACTCCCTCGAAGACGACGGTTTTTGCGGCTGCCTTCCCCATGATGTACGCAGCGCCAATGCCGTCCTTGAAAAGCCTCGTCGAGCCCGCGTCGCCGCACATCACCATCCTGTCGGAAAACGGCTTTTTCGGCGCCCCCACGTTCATCCTCGGGAAGCAGCGGCAGCTGAGCTTTACGGGGACCGAATCGGGAAGGACCGCTCTCACCTTCGGATGGGCGATGAAATCGTCCACGACCTTTCCCGTCACGTTCTTGCCCAGTATGCACACCGTCACGTAGTTATCCTTGGGGATTATGGCGGCAAACTTTATATCCTTCATGGGGAGCAAAAAGAGGTGTATGGAGTTGCCGAAATATTCTGAAATTATCTCTCTCTCCAGGGCCACTTCCCCCATCGCGGCCGTTATCATCCCGGGCCGCCGGTAGCCGAACCCGACCTCCTCGAAGAGCTTCGCCGTCGGACTAGTCAGGCCGAAGGCCCCCACCACGAGGTCGAACTCCCCCATTTCCTGCCCCTTTGAAAAGAGGCGGGGCCTGCCGTTTTTCCTTTCGACCCCGTCGATTTTTGCCGGGCTGTGAGCGGCGCCTTCTTTAACCGCCTGGCCCAGGAGAAAGTTGTCGAAGCTCTCCTTCTCCGTCTCGGTAACGCCCCGTGGCCCACCGCCCCGGTGCACCGTGGCTATGCTCTTGTCAAGGGACGGGGTCGCAATGTACACATCCCCCTGGTCCGTGTGAAGGTTGTAGGAATTGATCCCCTTCCTGATTACCGAATCGGGGAGGTTGATGCCCTCCACGGCCAGAGTCTGGACGAGGAGTTCCGAGATCACGCCCCCGCACCGGTTACAGCCCCCGGGGCCCTTTTGCGAGAAATCCTTCTGCTCGAATATGGTTATCTCCAGGTCCATGTCGATCATCTTCGCCATCTTGAGGGCAAAGATGCTGAAGAACGATCCCGTGGGCCCGCCCCCGATAACGGCGATCTTCGCGCCGTTATCAAGGACGTGGGAATCAGACTTTCTGCCGCCTTCAGCCATCGAGACGCTCCACATTTACATTTGAAATCAAGCTTTTTTTCCTGCCCCGGGGACCCCTCCACAATCCTGACCGCTGCGTATCCGGAAAATGACGGAGCCGCGTATGACCTCACGCAGGATAAAGGAATAGCGCTCAGGAACAGCCCCATTCTGATAGAGATGCAATAGCCCCATGCTCAGGCGCTCCATCATTGAAACCGGCAAGTTGTCCGTCAAAGGCGAAAAGGGGCGGATGCCGTTTGATATGCAGGCAAAACCGATTCTCCCCTTTATGGAAGTACCACAGGATTTTTCCTCCTGTCAAGGAATAAGCCCGTGGGAAGCAGCAAAACCCGGCAACGGGGGATCCCGAAATTCCCGCCATATTGCATTCCCCGTTGCATTTCTGACACAGACGAGAGCAGCAGGGAGAATGCCCCACTTCCCGGCCATTCACGGTTGACGGAATTGCACAGTTTGTTACTATTTTTATAGCGATATCAGGCAACGGTGAACGACCCGCCCCGAGATGGCCCGTGGAAACCGGCTGTGCAAGGGCAAAAACCGGATGATCAGGAGACCTTCAATTGCGCGCAGCCGAAAATCACCCGATCCCGTCCCGGCTCCACGGAGAAAAGTTGCACGGCAGCGGACCCTATCAATAGCGGCGTAACCGCTTAACCCCCCCGGGATCGAACACAAGGGGGTGACTTGGCCGATGAAGCTTACCTTTCACGATCTCTATACCTTCTTCGCCATCGTCTCCGTTCTCATCAACATCGTGCTTGCCATCCTGGTGCTAACGCGCACGGCCAGGACCGCCCTGTACATCACCTTCGTCCTCGTCTGCCTGTGCTCCATGGTCTGGAACCTCTGCGAGTTCATGAGGATATCGACGGGGAAATGGTTCCTATCCTACATCGGCCTGATGGGGTCGGCATTCCTGCCCACCCTCATGTTCCACTTTGTTTTGACCTTCGTAAACCCCCTCAAGGAGACCACCATCTGGATAGTCCCGGCATACGTCTTTTCGTGCCTCCTGGCGATGATCAGCCTCACCGCCATATTCCATCCCCAGCTCAAGCAGTTCGTGGACAGGGGGTACTGGGATATCTCCTACTTCGTCTTCGTTTCCCCCATGCTGTTCGCCAGCTTCCTGATGCTCATAAACTCCCTCGGAAAGACCCAGAACCCGGAAGAGAGGAGCCGGCACTGGTTCGTTCTGATCGCATTCACGATAGGGGCAGTAACGGTCACCACGGACCACGTGCAGACCCTGAACGTACCCGTCTATCCCCTCGGCCCCTTCGGCGCCTCCGTCGCCTTCATATTCCTCGCCCTTGGCATATTCAAGCACCGCAGGGCATACGACATCCTGGCCGAGACGGAGGAGAAGCTGGCGGTGCTAAACGAGCTCGCCGCGGGCATCGCCCACGAGATCAGGAACCCGCTCAGCTCGATAAAGGGAGCATCGATGCTGCAGATCGAGGAACTGAAAGGCGCCGGGGCAGCGAAGCTCGGCGAATACAGCAGCATCATCAGCGAGGAGATCGAGCGCCTTCAGAGCGTTCTCGTCCACTTTCAGGATTTTACCCGGCCGCTCAAGGTGGAGAAACAACCCCTGTCGGTAGCGGAGGTGCTCAGGAAGACGGTCCGCCTTGCGCATATGGACTCCCCCGATTTTCACATAACCGTCGACATTTCCCCCGAACTGCCCCGGATCGAGGCCGACCCCTCCCTGCTGCAGCAGCTTTTTTTCAACATGATAAAAAATGCCCGGGAGTCAGCGGGCCCGTCGGGCGAGCTGATAATTCACGCAGAGTCCACGCCCCAACGATTGGAAATAAGTTTTTCCGACAACGGCCCGGGAATTCCTGCGGACCTTCACGACCGGATTTTCGAGCCCTTCTTCACGACGAAGAAGAGGGGGATGGGCCTGGGCCTTGCCATATGCCAGAGGATCGTGCAGGGGCACGGCGGTACGCTGGAAGCGAAGAACAGGCCGGAAGGGGGTACCACGTTTGTCGTAAAACTCCCCCTCTAGGGGCGGGTGCCCCGCCGGCAGTCTTCATAGAAACGGGGTAGCATGGAAATTGTAAAGCATTATCCTGAAAACGAAGGAAAAAGGGGGTAACCGCGATGGCATACGTCCTGGTAGTGGATGACGACAGCAACCTCTTGAAGATCCTCAGGGACCTGCTCGTAAAAGAAGGCTTCCTCGTGGAAACCGCCGGCGGTGTGGACAGCGCCCTGAAGATTCTGGGAAAGACGGATTTCGACCTGATCCTTACGGACCTCATGATGCCCGGCAAAAGCGGCATCGACCTCCTGGCCCTCTGCAAAGAGAAGTGGCCCGAGGTTCCCGTCGTTATGCTGACGGCCTATGGAAACATAGAGGCCGCCGTGACGTCGATAAAAAACGGTGCCTACGACTTCATCACCAAGCCCTTCGACCACGACGAGCTGGTAAACGTGCTCCGCAAAGCCCTCTTCGAGCTGAGAAAGAATCGTGAGCTCATCTCGGCCTACTTCGACGACGAGCGGTATTTCTCCCCGGAGATCATCGGGTCCACGGGGAAGATCCAGCAGGTGTTCCGAACCGTCAAAAAAATAGCCAAGACCGACTCAACGGTTCTGATCACGGGCGAAACGGGGGTGGGCAAGGAGATCGTCGCCCGCACGGTCCACCTGGCAAGCGACCGGCGAAACCACCCCTTCGTCAAGGTAAACTGTGCCGCCATCCCGGAGAACCTCATCGAAAGCGAGCTCTTCGGCTACGAGAAAGGCGCCTTCACGGGCGCCGTCTCGACGAAACCGGGCCGCTTCGAAATTGCCGACGGGGGGACGCTGTTTCTCGATGAGATCGGCGAGATGCCGCTGCAGCTGCAGGTCAAGCTCCTCTCGGTCCTCCAGGACTGGACATTCGAGCGGGTGGGCGGGGTGAAAACCATGAGGGTCGATATCCGCGTCATCGCGGCGACGAACCGGGACCTCAAAGAATCGATCGACGCCGGCACC
>JBFFNJ010000131.1:0-6038 GCA_041563215.1 Candidatus Deferrimicrobia bacterium
CCGGCGTACCCTTCACCAGCTGCATACGCATAAATTCAGGGCGTGTACCAAATTGGCGATGTATAGGCGCGTTCCTGATGGATCAATTTCGCCCCCTTCGGAACCTCGGCGCCCAGGCGGACCTTGTCATACAGCACCCAGCGTGGTGTCGGGATCTCGATCACGCGCGCATAGTAGAAGGCTTTTTCATTCGGATCGAAATCCGGGTCGGTCCAGACCGCGGCGAGTTCGGAGGCCCCGATGGTGTTGGTCCAGTTCGCGGCCTCCAGGTCGACGGTGTTACCCACCGGTGTTTTGCAGCGGCCGTCCGGTCCAATTTTACGGCCGTCAGAAACGGCAACATCATAAATGCGCTCGTGGGTCTTGCCATCCTTGTCGAGCCAACCCTTGATGATTTGAATGCGGTCGAGATTTGCGCCTATGGGATCGCGCAGGGCATAGACCATAAACGTCGGCGCCTTGCCCTCGGGGGCCTTCGTTAAATCACCACCCATGGGCACGCCCTTCTCATAGCCGTAAAAAGCAGGTGCGCGGCTGCGCAGGTCATCGTCGGTAAACTCCCAGCCGCCGAAGAAGCGCACCGGGATGCGCGGGCCGGTGGTGGCGTAGGTCTCCTTTCGCTCCATAGCGTCAAAGATCGCCTCGCGCGTGTTCTCGTTTGCCCACACACCCTGGTAGCCGGAGGCGACAATCTCATAACCTTCTATGGCTCCGAGTTTCGATTTGATAAAGGGATGCGCTATCCGAGTTGCGGAAGGTTCAACGCTGGTGGATTTCCCGAAAAAGTTCTCCTCCTCAGCCGTGGCCAGGCCGGTATGGCTGTCTGTCGCACCAACCATGCCGAACTTGTAAGGATTGGTGCCGAGCTTCTTCTCGAGGAAGAGGCCGTTCTTTAGTGCCTCGCGAGCATATTCACCGTTCAACATGTCGGGCTTCTTGAGCACCGTGAGGTCGAGGTTGCCTTTGTCCCAGGTTTCGTAGTCTGCGAACTCATCGGTGGACGACAGGTATGGATGCGCCTCGCCGTCACCCTTTATCTGGGTGACTTCGTAGAGCGGTTCCCACATGGCGCGCAGCTCCACATAGTTCTTGTCAACCTTGCCGCCGGCATAGGTATCCACCATGGGGAACATCCAGCCGTTGGAGAGGTTGCCGTTATGGGCCAGTGCAAGGGCCTGGCCACCGGTCTTGTTCTCATAATCCGCCAGCCACTTATAAAGATCCAGGGGGTCCTGTGAACCCAGGGGCGGCATAGTGGTCAGTGGAATCACCTGGCGCGCACGGCCCCCGTCGTCCCGCAGGATGACGTTGCGATGCAGATTGTTTCCTTTGGGAACCGATGTCCATTCGAAACCGATCAAGGCCGTGAACCGGCCCGGCTCATTAAAGCGATCAGCCGTCTTGGTGATATCCTCCCAAACCCCGTTGTAGATCTTGGAGCCGGGAGAGTAGTCCTCGAGGAGTTTCTCGGGAATCTTCATCTGGGCGAAATGGGTGATCAGGTCAAACGCGGCCTTTCCCGCAGCCTCCCCACCCTTCTTAAAGCCCTCATGCCATTCCTTGCCCTTCGGAATAGATAAAATATTGGATGTACCCTTCTGGATGTCAAACGCAAGACCCATCATGTCGGAATGATCCGTGATCACGATCCAATCGAGCGGCCTGGCCAGTTTGACCGGCAGACCGGTCGACGACTTGATTTCTTCGCCAAGGGCGAAGCGGTAGGCGTCTTCGTGGCCAAGGATATTGCCAAACAAGCCGGCATCGAGGGACACCCCTGTGTGCAGATGCGTCTCTCCCCAGTACACCCTGCTGGGAAAAGAACGCTGGGCGTAGGGTGAATAGGTCTTTCCGGGATAGAGTCCCTTGATGACCTCGGGGTCAGGGCTGCCGATGTCCTGAGCGAGGGCCACACCAGGCAATGTCAGTGCCGTTATGGCAACAACAGCCAGGAAAGATTTACGCAGCTTCTCTATCATCAGGCGCACACGTTCCATTTCAATCTCCTTTCGAATAAAGAGCAAATAACGGTTTCTCTGTTTTTAACCATTAACCTTTCACTTTTTATCTCTTATGGTGTACTCTTCTGCCCGCCTCCCCGTATTCGCCTTTCGGCTGCGACGAGGCGAGCACCAGAGGTTTTGGCGAGGCAGGCAAGCCCCTCGGCAATTATAAAATTGCGAGCTCGGGGAAAGCTCAAGGTGTATACCATATCGGCGACGTATATGCCCTTTCCTGCGTGATCATGGGCACCTCATCTGACACTTTCACGCCGAAGCGTTTGGCATCGTAGGCTGTCCACCTGGGCGTCGGGATCTCGATGACCCGTGCGTAGTAAAACGCCCGAAGCGATGGGTCAAAATCTGGATCTTTCCACACGGTGATAAGTTCCGAGTCTCCGATTGTATTCGTCCAGATGGCGTTTTCAACGTCCACCGTATTGCCCACGGGCGGAAGCTTGCCATCGGGGTCGGGTTTGCGTTTGTCCGCATCACCCCAGGCGACGTCATAGACTTTTTCATGTGTCTTGCCTTCGCTATCCAGCCATCCTTTTATTATCTGTATCCGGTCCAGGTTTCCCCGGTATGGATCTCTCAACGCCGCCACAAGAAATGTGGGAGCCTTGCCCTCAGGGGCACTCGTAAGATCACCTCCCATGGAAACCCCTTTGGAATACCCGATTATGCCGGGTGCCCTCTGCGCGGCGTCTTCAGCGTCAAAGTCCCATCCCCCGAAGAACCAGACCGTCATTCGCGGGCCGGTGGTTGCGTACACTTCCTTGCGCTTCATCGCATCGAAAATCGCCTTGCGGGTGTTTTCCGTGGCCCATACCGCAGCGTAGCCGGAACTTACCTGTTCCCATCCATAGTACTTAATGTCTCCGAACTCGCCGATCAGCGCGCTCCATCTTTTTGGCTTAGGTTCTTTGCCCGCATGCTTGCCGAAGAAGTTCTCCTCCTCACCGGTAGCCAGCCCGGTGTGAGAGTCGGTAGATCCCACCATGCCGAACTTGTATGGGTTCACGCCGAGGGCCTGCTCAAGCTTTAGGCCGTTCTTGAGGGCCTCCCTGGCGTACTCGTACTGAAGCATCTCATCCTTCTTCGGAACCGGGCCCAGGTTGCCTTTGTCCCAGAGGACGTCGTACCCGGCGAACTCGTCGTTGGGTGACAGGTAGGGGTGTGACTCACCATCACCCTTGATTTGCGTAACCTCGTATATGGGCTCCCAGCGGATCCGTGTCTCTACGTATTCCCGTGTAAGGGACTTGCCAGTTTCAGGATTGATCGTAGGAAACATCAGGCCGTTACTCACGTTGCCGTTGTGTGCCAGGGCAAGCAGCCTTCCCCCGGTCTTCCCTTCGTACCTTTCCATCCATTTCCATAAGTCTTCGGGATTGAAGCTCTCTGCTGCCGTGAAGGGGAGCAACTTCCGCGCCTCGTCTGCGCCGTCACGATAGAGGACGTTGCGGTGAAGATTGTTGCCGCCATCAGTCGAGGTCCACTCGTATCCTATAATGGTTGTAAATCTGCCCGGTTCGTTGTATTTCTCCGCCGTATCCAGATATCTCTCCCAGATCGAACTGACAAAATCCTCGTTCATGAGGATTTCCGGGATCTTTTCCCCCGACACTCCTGCGAAAGTCTCAATAACTTCCATCGTTGCCATGAGAGCTGTCTCCCCACCCTTTATGATCCTCTCGTGCCAGTCCCTGACCTTCGGGTCCCTGAGAAGATCCGGGTTGCCGGCAACGATCTCGTTCATCGTACCCATGGCATCGGAATGGTCTGTTACCACCAGCCAGTCCAGGGGCCGGGAGAGCTTCACGCGCTCACCGTGAGTAGCGGTGACTTCCTCACCGCGGGCAAACCTATAAGCCTCTTCCGGGCCCAGCTTCACGCCAAAGGCCCTCGCATCGAGCGAGAGGGATGTATGGAGGTGGGTGTCACCCCAGAGCACCATGGTTGGAAAGTTACGGCCCGCGTAAGGCGAGTAGCCGGGGGCCTTGAAGACACCCTTGACATCCTCCCTGACGACACTGCCGGCATAGTCTGCCGAGGCCGGCAGACCCAGAATAGAAGCAACTAATAACGAGGCAATGAATACGGCTAAAATCCGTAAGCTTTTCATTAATGCTCCTCCCTTTTTCAACCATTTAACAATCATCGATTACCAGAAAGAGATCGTCCTCTGAATGAACCAGAACGCCGCCAGCGATCCGATAGCGTACGCCGGCGCCTGCTGAACCCAGAGGGGCCATTTCACTTTCATTTTCCGGATTCCCCATCGAACCGAAAGGACTGCGGCGACGAACATGAGCTGCCCCACCTCGACACCGACGTTGAAAAAGAGCAGCGCAAGGGGGATATCCACCTGCGGTAGGCCGACTTCCGTAAGAGCACCGGCAAACCCGAAGCCGTGCAGAAGACCGAAACAGAGAGCCACGAGCCAGGGCGCTCTCGAGGTAAGCCCCATCTCCCCCTTTCCCTGTTTTGTTAACTCCGTTGCCAGGAAAAGAATGCTCAAGGCGATAACCGCCTCCACCGGGGCCTGCGGTACGTGGACGAACCCGAGGGCCGCCATGGCAAGGGTCACGCTGTGTGCAAGGGTAAAGGCAGTGATGGTCTTTACCAGCAGCATGGTGCTTCCCACGATCAGAAGAAGTCCGAGGACAAAGAGCAGGTGGTCGAACCCTCCCAGGATATGCTCGATACCGAGCACGAGATAGGAGCCGGCAATCTTCGATTGAGACGGTTTTTCGGGCACGAGGAAGGATGGGGAATCGGGGCGCAGAACGGAGGTGTAGGTGTGCCCATCCAGCAACTGGATCCGCAAGAGCGTGTCCGTTTGCGTCGCAGCAAGTCCTTCGATAGTGATTGCCTCATCGATCAGCCCCCTGGTCCCGCAATCGACGAACCAGCGCTCTACCGCTCCCCCTGTGAGCTGCTGAACCACCGGCTCGGAAAGGTTTCGGCAGCCCGACGGAAGCCGGGGATATATGTTCATGGGAATGTCGCCGACAAGGGGCCGCTTCCACAAAACGTTGAACCTGGCCGCGCTCTGTTCGCTTATCTCCAGGTATGCAGGCTGGAGCCGGTGTGCCAGGGAGCCTCCTGCCCATGTGGGGAGCAGTGAAAGGGCCAGAAAAATTATGGTAACGAGACGGCTCATTGTGTGCCGCCTCCGATAACCGCTGCCCTTGCCGTTCCCGGCTGCTCAGTCCTCCCTTCCACGACGATCTCGTATCGCTCCTTCAATTTCCTGTAGATCTCCTCGTTGGTCTTCTGCCTCTGCTCGTACATCCAGTCCCTTCGCACCTCTTCGATTACCTGGGCAAGCTCCGGCATCCGTGAATCTATCCTTTCGTCGATTCTAACGAGGTGAAGTCCATAGCCGGACTCTATGGGGCCCTGCCAGGCGTTTGTCTCTAACTCGAAGAGCCGGTCCCCAAAGCTGTTCCCGAACAGACGGTCGACTTCGAGGGGCGTTGCCCGGGCAAAATCGTATCCCAGCATGAAGCTGTCTCCGCGGTCGAAAGTTCTCGGGTAAGCACCGGGACCGGCTGTGAGTTCAGACAGAACCCTTTTTGCATCGGAGTGTGCCTTTTCACCGCGACTGTCGAAGCTGAAATAGATGTGAGTGAAAGACACGCGGGCAGGGATTTCGTATCTGTCCTGATTTTCGAGTAAGAACTGATTCAGTGCGTTTTCATCGGGTGTGCTGAGATCTGCCAGGTCATTCGAGAGAAACTCCATCTTCTGCATCAACCTTCGCCGCAGGACCGTGTCGTTATGGTCGAGCCCCAGCGCAAGGGCTTCGCGATAATACACTTCCTCGCGAATGTAATCCTCAACGAGACCTGCGAGCTCCTGCTCGGTAGGCGGGCGGTTCCACTTTCTCGACCATGCATCGCTCAGCCGCTCGATATCCGATGCAGCAACGACTATCCTGCTCCCGGAAGAGGCTTGCTCTTGCCTGTTCAGGGCTGAGAACAAAAAGAAGATCAGAGACCCGATGATCAAAAAATGAAATAGTGGCTC
>JBFFNJ010000132.1:0-5998 GCA_041563215.1 Candidatus Deferrimicrobia bacterium
CTCGTTTCCGCCCACTTTCCCACGTTCGGATAGTCGATGCAGATCATGGATGCGATATAATCCCGCTCATTTCCCATGCACACCGCCTCTTTGATGTAGGGGGAAAACTTGAGCTTGTTCTCTATGAACTGGGGAGAAAATCGCGTGCCATCGGAAAGCATCATAACGTCTTTGAGCCGGTCGATGACCACAAGGTGCCCATCCTCGTTGAAGTACCCCGCATCTCCGGAGTGGAGCCATCCCTCGGAGAGGGTATTTTTGGTGGACTCCTCATCCTTGTAGTAACCGAGGAACACGGAAGGGCTTTTCGAGAGGATTTCTCCTGTATCAGAAAGCATTATCTCCGTTTCCTCTATCGGCTTCCCCACGGAGTCAAAATCAATGTCTTCATTTCTATGGACGCAGGATATGCCGGATATCTCCGTCTGTCCGTAGATCTGCTTCAAGTTCACCCCTATGGCGTGAAAAAACCGGAAAACATCGGGCCCGAGAGCGGCACCTCCCGTGTATGCCGTTCTGAGCCGGAGCAGCCCGAGCCTGTCCTTCAGGGGGCGAAAAACTAACAGTTTGCTCAACTTGTAGAGCACGGTGAGCCCCAGAGATGGCTGAACCTTGTTGAATTTGCAGTCGGCATATTTATAGCCGACTGGAAGAAACCGGTTGTAGAGAAACCTCTTGAGCCGGCTTGCATCGAGGATCTTCACCTGCACGGTGGAGGTCATGTTCTCCCAGATTCTGGGGGGGGAAAACATTTCGCTCGGCCCCACTTCCCTGATGTTTTCCTGTACCGTTTCAGGTTCCTCGGGGAAGTTCACGGTGAAGCCGACGAGAAGAGCACTTGAAAGCGACATCATCTGTTCACCTATCCACGCCAAGGGAAGGAAAGAAACGTAGTCATCCCCCTCCCTTTTCGGATCTATCTGATGGAGGTTTTTTGCCATTGAGAGAAGATTTTGGTAGGAGAGCAAAGAGCCCTTGGGGAACCCTGTAGTACCGGAAGTATAGCAGATAAGGGCTATGTCTTCCCAGGATGTTTCGTCGACCATCTTTTCAAACAGGCCCGGATCCTTTTCCTCCTGTTCCCTGCCAAAGCTCTCCACGGTATCGAAATCGAGCAACTTCGGATCCCGGTAGCCCCGAAGTCCCCTCGGGTCTGAATAAATGACGTACCGGACCTTGGGAAGCTCCTCTTGCATATCGAGTATCTTGTCCACCTGTTCCTGATCCTCAGCGACGACAAACGTGGAATCCGAGTGGTCTATGATGTATGCGACCTCCTTCAGCGTAGAATCCTGATAGAGACCGAGCGGAACCGCTCCGACAGACTGGGCAGCTATTTCCGTCATCACCCATTCCGGGCGGTTATCGCCGATTATCGATATCTTTTCTCCCTTTTTCAAACCGAGGCTCACCAAACCGAGGGCAAAATACTTGACCCGTTCATAATAGGTGTTCCAGGAAAACTCCTGCCAGATTCCAAATTCCTTCTCTCTCAGCGCAATCTTTGCGTCTCCGAACCTGCTTGCCTGATATCTCAGGAGTTTCGGAAAGGTATCGTGCTTCGAAAGTACCTCATCAACGGGTGTGCTCATTGAATCCTCGCCTCCATTTCCCGGATGAAATCGTCTTCCTCACCGAGGTATGCCCGTATCACATGGGGGTTATTCGCCACCTCGTCCGGCTTTCCCTCTGCTATCTTAATTCCGAAATCGAGGACCGAGATGGTATGGCTTATATCCATCACGACCCCCATGTCATGTTCTATGAGAACAATGGTGTCTCCCCACTCCTCATTTATGTCGAGCACGTAGCGCGCCATATCCTCCTTCTCTTCCAGGTTCATACCCGCCATCGGCTCGTCCAAAAGCAGAATCTTCGGCCGAAGGGCAAGTGCCCTGCCGAGTTCTACCCTTTTCTGGAGGCCGTAGGGAAGAGTTCCGACGATCTTCTTTCTTATGTTCTCTATCTCGAGAAAATCGATGATGTCCTCAACGATCTTCCTGTTCTCTATCTCCTCTTTTTCTGAGATTCCCCAGTACAAACCATTCGTGAAAAAGCCCCTTTTCATGTGTACATGTCTTCCCATCATCAGATTGTCCAGGACAGTCATCCCCTTGAAAAGGGCTATATTCTGAAAAGTTCGCGAGATTCCCATCGAGGCGATCTTGTGCGGCTTCATCCTGGTGATCTCACTTCCTTCAAAATAAACACTGCCCTCCTGAGGTCTGTACACTCCGCTGATCACGTTAAAAACAGACGTCTTCCCCGCCCCGTTCGGACCAATTATCGCATGTATGTTGCCCTCGGCGATATCGATGCTGACGCCGCTGATGGCCTTTACCCCCCCAAAAGCGAGGTTGATGTCTACAAGCTGTAGTTTCGGCATTTTCCACTTCCAAAACGGTAATTTGTTCTGAAAAGGGATAAACAGGATCCTCTAAAAGAAAAAAGGATGTAAAAGTCCCCCCTCCCCCACAATTGTAATTTCCTTATCATAATCGTTGTCGTGCAAATGATGTTGAAATATTTTCCTATGATATTATAGTAAAGAAGTAAAAAAAGTAAACACGGGGCATATTTGATGGATCTTACATTTTTAATTCCCTTCGGCCTTCTCATCATAGGCGCAGCGGCGATAATCCTGAACATTTTCATATACAAATAGGTGACATCATGAAACCTCCATACCTTCCATTCATGGTAACCGTTGCCGTTCTTTCCACTTTGCTGTTCTTTTCTCCTCACTCAGGGGCCCAGTTGTACCGATGGGTGGATCAAAATGGGGTAACCCATTTCACGGACAATCCCCAGAACATACCGAAACAGTTCGAATCCAATGTCGAGCAATTCACCCCTCCCCATATAACCACGTATGCCGAGGAGAAAAAAACGGAGGGAAGCGCGACATCCCCATCCTGGAACGATACGGCAGGAGAAGTCCGGGACAGCGCAGGGTCAATCGAGGAACTCAAAGAATCGATCAACACGCTGAAAAGTCAGATCAAGGCCAAGAAAGACCTTGTTGATTACGTTGATGACAGGAGAAACCTTGCAAAGAACCCCCTAAGAAACAGGATAATAACGGAAAATGAACTCGAACTGTACGACAGGTATGTGAGCGAGTTGCCAGATGACGAGCGGGAACTCGAAGAGCTCGAAGAAACCCTGAGGACAATGGAAGAAGGCGGCGGAAGGTGACTTTTCCCCGCGCTTTATGAATCTGAAAGCGGAAAAGATTCTTTGTCCGATACAGCTGATTCCTTTAAATCCTTCAAAAAAATGGCTGCACATATACTTCAAGGCCTTATTTTGCAGGCTTCAACGGGAACTATCTGAAAACTCCTGGAGATAATCCAAAACGCGGTAGAGGTCTTCGGGGTAGGGGCAGTTGATCTTCAACCGCAGGTTGCTCACAGAGTGGGTAAAGTCCACAACCGCTGCGTGAAGAAGGGGGCGAACAGGCAAATCTTTGATCGGCGGAATCACCTTCCCCCCATATTTCAGATCCCCCACGATGGGAAATCCTGAGAAAGAGGCGTGGGCCCTGATCTGATGCATTCTTCCCTTCTTGATCTCCGCCCTCAGCAGGGAGTACCCCTTGAAAATTTTCTCTGGAGTGAACTTTGTGTGGTACGCCTCGTCTTCAAAATCCCTCTTCCTGTCAACCTTGACCTTCCCGCTTCCCGTTGTGATAACTGCATTTCTTACCACTACTTCACGCTCTATCTCCCCCTGTACGAGGAGACCGTAGAACTTAAGAATCTCTCCTCTATCCTGTTTTTCCTTGAGCGATCGATACATGTCCCCGTTTCTTGCCGCCAGCACCAGCCCGCTCGTCTCGTAATCGAGTCGCGACAGGAATAGGGGGGGGTTCGTAAAGCTGGCGCTAATGTCGCGTGGAAACATATACGCGGCAAAATTCGCCAGCGTGTCCTTCTCTCCGGCTTTCATGGGGACCATGTGCATAAAGGGGGGCTTGTAAAATGCTGCTATATGATCGTCCTTGTATATGACCTTTGGTCCATGAATGAGGTTTGGGAGATACTTTACGTCGTTTTTGGATCTGAGTTCCCTGATCAGGACCGTGTCGCCTTCACTCAGTATCTCCCCTTTCCTTGCGTGCTTTCCGTTCAAAATGACCGATCTCGAGAGAAATGCCTTTCGTATATCTTGGCGCGAAGCGTCGGGAAACTGGGCTTTTAAGAAAAAATCGATCCTTTTTTGATGGTACTTCCCATCGACGAGAATTTTTATGTCTCTGTACATCTGCTCTCTTCCCGCGTTATGAGATGCCGGGCACCCCTTTCAAGGTCGCCGTTTTCGAGGACAAGGTGTGCTTTCTTTCGCAATACTTCCGAAGTCGGTTCCACGGCGATGCAAAACCCGCCCGCATCGAACATGCCAATGTCTCCGTCGCTGTCACCGAACACGGCAACATCCTCTTTTAGGATTCCCAGCTCTCTTTTCAGGCCCCTGACTATCTTGCCCTTATCATCCCAGTCGACCTCCACGTCGACCATTCCCGTCAGATACTTTCCATCGTCCAGGAGATGGTTGGAAAATGCAAAGTCCAGATCAAACTCTGCTTTTACCTTCTCAACGAGAAAGCTGAGTCCCGTCGACACGAGGGCAAATTTGCGGTTGTTGTTGCCGAGGGTTGTGAAAAAATCAAATATTCCTTCCCGGTAGGGGATCTCGGCAATGATCTGCTTCACCTTTTCTACCTCCACCCCCTCCCAGAGCCTGCCATCGAGGATGCAGAACTCCCGGTATGATATCTCCCCCCGCCTGAACGATTCCTGGTAGTATTCCGCCTTCCCCTGCCAGATATCCAGTCTTTCGTGCAGGTACTGCCAGGAACTTCTTACCTTCGTCAATGTTCCGTCAACGTCAAGTACGACCAGCCCGGCCATGAACTCCTCCCCGCTTGCAAGAGCGGCTCTTTATTTTGATATGCCTGTACTCGAAATTTGATGCCCCTTTCCACCCCGTGGTTCCATATGGACAACGCAAAGGAAGGTGAACAACCGGCATTCTTTGACGCTTATTTTTTCCCTGCGGTTTTTTCTACCCGTCGCTAGCCTTCGTCTCTTTCGCTTATCTGGCCTTTGATTCCGGCTATGAGATCGAGCCTCGTTTCCAAATTTTCAAGATTCTTCCTTGCCTCCTCGTATTTTCGTACGGACAGGTTCAGATTCTTGCCGAGCCCCTCGAATGCTTCACCGAAACGCTCGATGATCCTGTAGAGCTCCTCGAGCCTCCCCCTTATCTCCATCGCCTCCTTCTCAATTTTGAATCCCTTCAGGCCGAAGGCGATGGCCACGAGATATGCGTAAAAGCTGTTCGGGGATACGAGAACCACCTTCTTCTTCAGGGCATAGTTGTAAAGGTCTGCACCCTCGCTCGTGCCACCGTCGTTCAGTATGATCTCGTAGTATACGTTTTCGGCAGGGATGTACATAAGCGCAAAATCGTAGGTCCCCTCCTCTGGCCTTATGTACTTAGAGGCGATATCGTCGACTTTTCTTTTCACCGACGTGATGAAATCTCTTCTTTCTCTTCTCCTCGATCCCTCGTCGGTCGAGGCAATCAACCGTGAAAAGCTCTCGAGGGGAAACTTTGCATCCACCGGGATGAGGTTCCCCCCCACCCGTATGACGGCGTCTACTATCTCCCCGCTTCTGAACTGGTATTGAAGCTGTATGTTTTCGGAAGGCAATACCTGTTTCAGCATATCCTCCAGCAGGATCTCGCCTATATTGCCACGAAGCTTCGGGGACTTCAGTATCTTCTGGAGTTCAGATATGTTTTCCCCCAGTTCCTGCATCCTCTTGGCGGATTCTGAAAGGCCCCCGAGAGTAGTTCTCACGTCGCCGATGATCTTCACCGTTCCCGTCAGCTGATCGGATATGTTTTTCTGTGCAATGCCGAGCTGTTCGTTCAAGATTTTCTGGCTTCGTGCGAGTTGGTCGTTCATGGCACCCGATATGGAGGTCAG
>JBFFNJ010000133.1:0-5991 GCA_041563215.1 Candidatus Deferrimicrobia bacterium
TATCTTCAAGTGATTTCAAAATTTCTTTGGCCCTCTTCGTGACTTCCTCGGGAAGGCCTGCTATTTCTCCAACGTATATTCCGTAACTCTTATTTGATGAGCCCCTCTCCAGTTTCCTCAAAAAGAGGATCTGCTCGTTCCACTCCCTCACGGATATATTGTAGTTGTTGGCCCTCGGCAATTGCCTTCCTAGCTCACAGATCTCGTGATAATGGGTCGCAAAAAGGGTAACAGGCCTCTTATCTTTCAAAGAATGAATATACTCTATGACAGCCCAGGCAATGCTCAACCCATCGTAGGTGGATGTCCCCCTTCCAATTTCATCGAGAACGATGAGGCTCTTGTGAGTTATTTCCGAAAGTATCTTTGACACCTCCTTCATCTCGACCATGAACGTCGATTCTCCGGCGTGAATGTTATCGGACATGCCTATCCTGGTGAATATCGCATCGGTCAGGGCTATCTTTCCGCTCTCGGCCGGTATGAATGATCCCGCGTGTGCCATCAGAACCGCCAAAGCGACCTGCCGTATGATAGTTGACTTCCCCGCCATGTTCGGCCCTGTAACGATCGCAATCTGCTCGCTATCCTGATCCAGAAAAATATCGTTCCCCACGAAATCCCTTCTGCCCACCATTTTTTCGACTACAGGATGTCTCCCCTGC
The DNA here is from genome assembly GCA_041563215.1 of Candidatus Deferrimicrobia bacterium. Lineage (GTDB taxonomy): Bacteria > Desulfobacterota > Deferrimicrobia > J040 > J040 > WVXK01. The sequence goes on from JBFFNJ010000133.1 coordinate 666, forward strand.
CTGATATCGATATGGCCTCCGGCGTGTACTTCCGGCTTCACGTAGTCGTTTTCGAACGCCACCTGTCCAAAAGAGCAGAACACGTCGACTTCTGCAATTATCTGTGAATTGCTCAGTATCGTCTTCCCCCAATTTGTGAGGGTTTCGAGAAAACTCCGGTACTTTTCGCCTTCAAGCTTGACAAGCTCCTCCCGGGCAGTCAACTGCCTGTTTTCAAATTCCTTCAGCTGCGCTGTGATATACCTTTCCACATTCACCAGAGTCTGCTTTCTCACATATTCCGGAGGAACGCTACCAAGGTAAGTCTTCGAAACTTCGATGAAATAACCGAAAACCTTGTTGTATTTTACCTTCAGAGAGGGTATCTGGGTTCTCTTTCTCTCCTCCTCCTCGAGCTCCTTCAGGAAAATATCGCCGCCGCTTGTTATCTTCCGGAGCATGTCTATCCTCTCATCGCACCCATCCCTGATCACGCCGCCAGCCCTGGTTGTAGGTGGGGGATCGTCTACCAGAGTTGATCTGACGGCATGCCTGAACTCTTCAAGGAGGTGAATAGTCTCCCCTCGACTCTTCAGGCCGCTTGCTGAACACCCAACCAGAGCATTTTGCAACGCCTCGATTCTATCCAGCGTATGGGTAATCGCTGTGAGATCCCGGGGATCGGCGTTTTTCCCTGCCACCTTTATGCCACCCCTTTCAAGGTCGCACATTCCTTCAAAGAGCGAGGAGACGTCTTTCCGAACATCGTTATGGACTGCGAATTCCTCCGCGCACTCCAGGCGAGCGTTGATCTCATGGAGGTCGCAAAGCGGGAAGGCAAGCCATTTTTTTATGAGCCTCTTCCCCATGGGCGTTCTCGTGCGGTCGAGGACGCTAAAGAGAGACCCCTTTTTCCCACCCTGGAGGCTGCTCAGGACCTCGAGAGACTTGATGGCCGACTCGTCGAGATAGAGGCCCTTTCGTTGAATGAACGGTTTTGGGGGCGAAAGGTTTAAAATCGCCTGGGGCTGATTTCTCTTTATGTAATCCAGAAGAAGGAAGAAACCCCCATCCTCCTCGATTTTTCCATGGAAGGTCTCTCTGTATACCTTTAACGTGCCCTCGTAATCGTGAAAATCAACTTCCCTCTTTGCCACCTCCGCGGGGAGTTTCCGGTCATAGCCCGAATATTTCAACCTGCCCGCTGTGTCACCATCGTAAATTATTTCGGCTACATCCAATTTGCCTATGGCGTCGATAATCGCTTCGGGCTTGCCGGTTTTCTCGAAATAGAGCTCTCCCGTCGAGATATCCGCCGCCGAAACGGAAAAACCCTGCGAAAGATTTATGGCGGCGATAAAGTTTCCTTTTCCCGACTCGAGAAAATCCTCCCGGGGTATCAGGCCGGGTGTGAGAACTTCGACTACTGCTCTTTTGAACAATCCGCCCTTCTCCTGTTCATCCAGCTGCTCGCAGATCGCAACGTTCCTTCCCTGCCTCAACAGCTTCAGGATGTAAGAGTCCCTGGCGTGGTGGGGAATCCCGCACATGGGAATCCCGGAATCCTTGTCGCGGCTGGTCAGGGCGATATCGAGTATCCGCGAAGCGATGATGGCGTCTTCGAAAAACATCTCATAGAAATCACCCATCCGGAAAAAGAGAATGGAATCCTTGTGCTCTCTTTTGATGTTCATATACTGCTTCATCGCAGGTGTCAGTTCCATATTCAACTCCAGATCAAAAGAGATGGCGAAATTTTTGGATATGAATGACGATGACTTTATGAGATATCAAGATCCCTAAATTCCGGTTCAAGCCTTTCGTATGTCTGCAAGACAGTCTCGGGAAGAACCCTGACCTCATTGAGTGAGGTCATGAAGTTGGTATCCCCGCGCCATCTCGGCAGGACATGAAAATGGAGGTGCTCCTCTATTCCCGCCCCGGCAGCCTTCCCGGCATTCATCCCCACGTTGAACCCCTCGGGGTTGTAATGCTTCTTTATGATCCGCATCGACTCCTGAATAAGACCAAATATCTCCCACGCCACCGTCTTTTCGAGAACAGAAAAATCATCGATATGTTCCCTCGGAGATATGAGGAGATGGCCGCTGGTGTATGGATACCTGTTGCACATCACGACGGAATGAGTTGAAACACGCAGGATAAGCTTTTCGGGGAAACTCTCGGGTTCGTCTTTAACACAGAAAATACAGTGCTGTTTGCCTTTGGTAGCGTTTTTCACATACTCGATTCTCCACGGTGTGTAAAGCCTTTCCATTCCCTCACGCTACTCCCTGTTGAGCATCTCCCTCAGTTCCTTCCCCACTTTGAAAAAAGGTATCTTTTTCTCCGGAATGAAGACTTTTTCACCCGTTTTCGGATTTCGCCCTTCCTTCGCCTTTCTCACCCTTATCGTAAAACTGCCAAACCCTCGTATCTCTATTTTGTCTTCTTTCCTGAGGGCTTCCTTCATATTATCAAAAATAGTGTCAATGATTACGTCGCAATCCTTCTTCGTCAAATAATCAATCTTTTCGGCCAATTTTTCGACAAGATCGCTCTTCGTCATTTCTCCCTCCCTTTAATTTGTTACATATGTGGGGAAAATCATCTCAAAAACTACCTTTTCGATTATACTTTTCACTTCTCCTTTAATCAAATCAATTATGGAGATTTTCTTTTTCGGCGGATAGACCAGATTTGGCTCTCCCTTTATCCCGCTTATTTTGGCGGAAATATCGATAGCGTCATAGAAGTTTCCGAGAGAGTCTACCAGGCCCAACTCTTTCGCCTGTGAGCCGGAAAAGATCCTCCCATCGGCAATTACCTCTACTTTGGACCGCTCCAGCTTTCGCCCGTCGGCAACCGCGTCGACGAATTGAATATGTATGTTGTCAATGAGCTTTTTTAAAAACCTTTTCTCCTCTTTCGTCATTTCCCGCAGAGGGTTCCCCACATCTTTCATGGGGCCGCTCTTAACAACCATGCCTTTCAAGCCCAGCTTCTCCACCAGCTCCTTGACGTTTAAAAATTCCATTATCACCCCTATGCTGCCGGTAATGGACCCGGGGTTTGCCACAATTTTGTTTGCCCCACAGGCTATGTAATATCCGCCGGAAGCGCCGACAGCGCCTATCGAAGCAACAACAATCTTCTTGTCCCGAAGCCTCTTCACCTCCTGATAGATTTCCTGTGAAGGACCAACCCCTCCGCCGGGCGAGTTGATCCTCAGAACCACGGCCTTGATCTTTTCGTCCTTCCCAAACTTCCTGATCGACTCATTTATCGTTTCGGAATCCGTTATGATTCCCTCGATCTTGACGACGCCTACATTTTCTCGGAACCCTGTTAAGCTTCCCCCTATTTTACCCATCACTCCCATGAGGAGAAGAAAACCGGCAAAGACAACCACGAGGATGAGACATCCTCTCATGAGAGGGGACCGCTTCCTGAGAGATCTCTCCTGATGGTTCATAAGAATCCTTCAGTTATTGTCCTCTTTCAGTCTCAGCTTTTCTTTGAGAGCTTCACCCAGAACAGAGATATCTTCGTCGTTCTTGTTTATGTATGCCTCGATCTCTTTCTTCTCGAGACGTTTCTGGTACAGCTTTATGCTCAGAGATATTTTCCTCTTCTGCGGGTCAACCCCCGTTATCAGGGCGGTGACGACGTCCCCAATCTTCAGGACATCAGAGGGAGAGCTGATCTTATCTTCAGATATTTCGGTGAGATGGACGAGCCCCTCGATTCCCTCCTCAAGCTCGATGAAAGCGCCAAAGTCGGCGATGCTCGTCACCCTCCCCGTTACCATTGCCCCCCTTTTATACCTTTCCTGAATATTTGACCACGGGTCTTCTTTCAGCTGCTTTATCCCCAGAGAAAACTTCTGATTTTCCTGGTTGATCTTGAGAACTCTCACCTCGAGCCTGTCTCCCTTCCTGTACATCTCCGCGGGATGTTTTATCCGCTGGTTCCAGGAGAGGTCCGAAATGTGAACGAGCCCGTCGATCTCCTCTCCAAGGTCGACAAAAATGCCAAAATCTGTCAGGTTTTTAACCTTTCCTTCCACAATTGAGCCTTCTGGAAATTTTTCCCTGAGGATTTCCCAGGGATTTGGTGACAGCTGTTTGAGGCCGAGGGAGATTTTTCGCATCTTCTCATTGATCTTGAGGGCAACAACCTCTACACGATCACCTATTGAAAGGACATCGGATGGGCTCTTCAGGTTTTTACTCCACGACATCTCAGAAATATGGAGCAGCCCTTCCACTCCTTCCTCTATCTCAATAAATGCCCCGTACTTGGTAATATTCGTCACGACGCCGTAAAGTTTGTCCCCTTCCCTGTACCGTTGGCTCAAGAGGGTCCACGGGTCCGGTCGAAGCTGTTTCATCCCCAGCGACACTCGCCTCTTCTCCCTGTCGAAGCGAATGACCTTGACCTCGATCACGTCCCCGACCTTTACAACCTCTGATGGGTGTGATATTTTCCCGTAACTAATATCCGTTATGTGCATGAGGCCATCCAGCCCACCCAGATCGATAAATACCCCGTAATCGGTGATGTTTTTTACCCTGCCCTCTACCAGATCCCCTTCCTTCAGGCTGCCGAGGAGCTCCTCCTTCCTGTTTTTTAAAATTTCATCGAGGTAGGCCCTTCTGGATACGACGATATTTACCTTCTGCCGGCTGAATTTGAGAATTTTGAAATGATCTTCGATCCCGATGAGTGAATCGGGATTCTTCACCTGCCTGATATCGGCTTGGGACCCGGGCAAAAAAGCTTTGGAACCTATGTCAACTTCAAACCCGCCCTTAACCTTGTTTGTAATAACGCCCCTGACAAATTTTCCTTCTTCGTAGGCATCCTGAAGGTCATCCCAGAGTTTCGTCTTGTCTGCCTTCTCTTTAGACAGGATGACCATGCCCGATTTAGAATCGATCCGCTCAACCAATACATGAACTTCGTCACCCTCTTTGAGAAAAACGTTCCCGTTTTTATCAAGAGCTTCAGCGGAAGGAAAAAAACCTTCTGTTTTATAGTTTATGTCAACAGCGACGAGGTCGCTCAAAATTCCCATTACTTTTCCCTTGACAATCTCACCGGTTTCCAGCGTTGAGAGGCTTTTTTCGAAAAGTGATGAAAAGTTCTCTTCCTCTTCCTCGACAACTCCTTTCATGTCCTGGTTATGCTCCATTTCATCGCTGCTTTGCCCTGTAGTTTTGTTGGAACCCATGGTATCAAGACCCTCCCGTTATTGTATCGGCATGCTCTTATAGTGCTATAACATAAAGGAATTTCTTTCAAGTTTTATTATTACGAAAACATATAATAAAATAAATGAAAA
>JBFFNJ010000134.1:0-5983 GCA_041563215.1 Candidatus Deferrimicrobia bacterium
AGCCAAAAGCAGGAAAGCTGCAATCCGCGCAAACTGGAAAGCATGGTTCTTCATTACCTGACTCCTCTCCGGCATTTTTGATGAGAAAGAGGTCTCGGTCCCAATGCGCTTTTCCTTAAAATATTAATAATCGTTACATATAATACTGTCGACTGTATGCACTACAATATATTATAAGATTTATACCATACAAATGAGAAAATCAAGCACATTTGCCCGCCCTCTGTTAAAATTTTGACATGCTGAAAAATTCAACGGATGAACTTCTCCGGCGCGAGGCCCGGTATCTCTGCATGAGGCGCTCCACACGCGAGCTGGAAATGATCCTTTCTGACTTCTTCGAAAGAGAGTGGAAGAGCTTGGACGGGAAAACGAGGATGGAGTTTGTAAAGATACTCGAGCAGGAAGACGCCGACCTAGAGCGGTATCTTTTCAAAAATCAACCTCCATCACCGGAACTCTCCAAGACGCTCGTCGAAAAACTACGATCCCACATCCCGAAATAACGCTGCAAAAAGCAGAAAATTCTCTTCACTTTTAATAGGATAGAAGGGGAAAAAATATCCGGCAAATTATCCTTGACACGCGCGAAACAACACAATATCTTGTATACATTCATTTTGCAACTACAATATATTCCGTAATTTAAGATATTGTCATAAAATAATAAAGGAGTTGGGTCATGTCACTGAGGGAACAATCTTTTCAAGGTGAGCGGCTGCTTGCGGGAAAAGGGGGAGCTGAGGCGCAGCAGTCAATCGAGACGATACCGCATCATCCTCCGGAAGAATGGAAGATGCAGATGGTGGAGAAGTATGGCACCATGCCCGTTAACGAAAACTCTCTCCGCGTTCTGAAAAGGCGCTACCTCAAGAAGGACGGGGAGGGAGCTACCGTGGAGACTCCGGAGGACATGATTGCCCGCGTATCCTACAACATCGCCCTTGCAGAGGGGATTCACTACGGAAAGAGCTACCGGGAAGTCCTGGAGTGCGCCGAGACATTCTACCGCATGATAAACTCCCTGGAATTCATGCCCAACTCTCCCACCCTGATGAACGCGGGAAAGGAGCTCCAGCAGCTCTCTGCCTGCTTCGTCATCCCCGTGGAGGACTCCATGGAGTCGATCTTCGACGCCGTCAAATACACCGCCCTGATTCACAAAAGCGGCGGGGGTACGGGCTTTTCCTTCTCGAGGCTGAGGCCGAAAAACGACGTGGTGAGGTCCACGAAGGGCATCTCGTCGGGCCCGATATCCTTCATGACCGTCTTCGACGCGGCCACGGAGACCATCAAGCAGGGGGGAACGAGAAGGGGGGCCAACATGGGCATCCTGAAGGTGGACCACCCCGACATCTGCGAGTTCATCACCTGCAAGCAGGACAACCGTCGGCTGAACAACTTCAATATCTCCGTGGGAGTCACGGAAGAGTTCATGCAGGCGGTGCAGGAAAACGCCGAGTACCCCCTTGTCAACCCCAGCTCCGGACAGATAACCGGCTACCTCAACGCGCGGGACGTGTTCGACAAAATCGTCGAGTCGGCGTGGAAGAACGGGGAACCGGGGATAATATTCCTGGACAGAATAAACAGGGACAACCCCACTCCGGGCTCAGGGGAGATAGAGAGCACCAACCCCTGCGGTGAACAGCCCCTCCTGCCCTTCGAGTCCTGCAACCTCGGCTCCATCAACCTGGAACGGATAGTGAAAAAAGCAGGGGAAGGGTACGCCATCGATTACGAAACGCTGCGCGACAGGGTGTTTCAGGCCGTGCGTTTCCTCGACAACGTGATCGACATGAACAATTACCCCCTCCCGGAGATACGGGAGATGACCCTGAGCAACCGGAAAATAGGCCTCGGCGTCATGGGGTTCGCCGACCTGCTCCTTCGGCTCAGGATACCCTACAACTCGGAGGAGGCGCTCACCACGGCGAGGGAGGTCATGAGCTTCATACAGGAGGAATCGGAAAGAGCTTCGCGGGAGCTGGCCAAAACCCGTGGCCCCTTCCCCAACTTCCCGAACAGCATTTACGCGGGAAACGGAAAGATGCCGCTGAGAAACGCCACCACCACAACCATCGCGCCGACAGGCACGATCAGCATCATCTCATCCTGCTCGAGCGGCATCGAGCCCCTCTTCGCCCTGGTGTTCGTGCGAAACGTCATGGACAACGACAGGCTCCTGGAGGCGAACCCGATTTTCGAGGAGGAACTCAGAAACCTGGGGCTCTATTCCGAAGAGTTGATGGAAAAAGTTTCCGAAAGCGGCTCGATCGCCGATTTCGAGGAGTTCAGCGCCGAGGTGAAAGATTTGTTCGTCACCGCCTTCGATGTCTCGCCCACCTGGCATCTCCGGATGCAGGCCGCATTCCAGGAATCCGTCGACAACGCCGTCTCCAAGACGGTCAACTTTCCCAACCAGGCCACGAAAGAGGACGTTTCCGACGTATTCCACCTCGCTTACGAGCTCGGTTGCAAGGGGGTGACGGTCTACAGGGACGGTTCGAGAGAGGAGCAGGTGCTCACGGTGGGGAAGAAAGCGCTCACCGATGGCCGGGAAGGGGCAAAGGGACTGGACCTGGAAAAGATGGTCGGCCCGCGGCCACGGCCCGACTCGCTCGTGGGCATCACGAAAGAGATGAAAACGGGGTGCGGGAAGCTGTACGTCACCATGAACATGGACGAAAAGGGCCTCTTCGAGATATTCAACCAGATGGGCAAGGCGGGAGGGTGCGCATCGAGCCAGTCCGAGGCGATCGGCAGGCTCGTGTCTCTCGCCCTCCGTTCCGAGGTAGACCCGCGAACCATCATCAAGCAGCTCAAAGGGATCAGCTGTCAGATGAACTCCTGGGCAAATGGAGACCGGATCCTCTCCTGCGCCGACGCCGTGGGCAAGGCGCTGGAGTGGTACCTCAAAACCTACGAGGAGATCCTTCCCCTTCCCGAGGACAGGGGAGCCGCCGTGACGCCTCCGGAAAATAAGCTCCCGATGGATCATTCCGGGGTCGCCTTCACCCCATCCGAGTTCGCCATGGTCAGGGGCGCATGCCCCGACTGCGGTTCTCAGGTGGAAATGCAGGAGGGCTGCCTCAAATGCCGCTCCTGCGGCTACACGGAGTGCTGATCTTCCCGTGAGAAAGGGTATCGACCGATGGACCTGAAGAGAGGGGTGTTCATAACCTTCGAAGGCATAGAGGGTTCCGGAAAAACCACCCAGATAAGGAAACTGCGCGTCTTTCTCCAGGGGGCCGACTGCACCGTCATATCAACCAGGGAGCCCGGGGGGACGCCGGTTGCCGACATGATCCGCGACGTGCTCCTGACGGAGCACAGCGAGAAGGTTACCGACAAGGCCGAGCTCCTCCTTTACCTCGCAAGCAGGGCGCAGCACGTCCACTCGGTCATAAAACCCGCCCTGTACCAGGGGATCATCGTGCTGTGCGACCGGTTCCTGGACGCCACCATCGCATACCAGGGGTACGGGAGAGGCCTCGATATAGATTTTCTGCGGAAACTGAACCGCTACGGGACGAACGGGCTCATGCCCGACCTCACCATACTTCTCGACCTGTCGGCGAAGGCGGGGATCGCCAGGATCAGGCAGGACGGAAAAAGAAACCTTGATCGGCTCGAGTCGGAAAGTATAGAATTCCATGAGAGAGTGAGGCGGGGTTACCTCGAGATCGCCGCCTCCGAGCCGGAAAGGTTCATCGTTGTCGACGGGGCCCTCGGGGAAGAAGAGATATTCGAACGGATAAAAGAAGAGGTGCTGAAAAGGTTCGACGTTGAACGGGAAAAAGTCGGGAGAAATACCGCGCAAAGAGAACTTCCGTAAACTCTCAAAACTCATCGACAGGGGAAAGGTGCCGCAGGCGATCCTCATTCAGGGGCCCGCCGGAAGCGGCAAGGGAAGCCTCGCTGAATACTTCGGCATGGCACTGCTCTGTGAGAAAGAGGCAGGGCCGTGCCACGGGTGCAGGTCCTGCGAACTTGCAGGCGGGGGCAACCATCCCTCCTTTTTCGCCCTGAGCCCTGAAAAGGGGGAGATCAGGGTTTCGCAGATACGGGACCTCCACCCCGAGCTGGCAAGAAAGACCTTTTTCGGGAAACGCAGGGTGGTCCTCATCAACGGAAGCGACAGGATGAACAAGAGCGCCGCCAACTCCCTGCTCAAGATTCTCGAGGAGCCCCCCGAGGGGGCGCACTTTATTTTGACCGCCAGCCAGGCAGGAAGGGTCTTGCCGACGATACGCTCGCGGTGCTTCACCTTCCACATCCCGCCCCCGACGAAAGAAGAAAGTGCGTTGCTTTTCAGCAAGTTGCGCGAAAAAGAGCCGGACCGATCGCAGGAACAGGCCCTTTCGGTGGCAGAGGGAAACATGGACCTCCTTGAAGAAATCGCATCGGGGAGCGTGCCCGGGCCCGGGGAAATAGTGGAAGCCCTGCGGGGAAAAAACTACCGGAAGATAGCCGATATCGCATCGCTTTTCAAAGATGACGCCTCCTTCGGCCATGTCCTGATCATCCTGAAACGCCTCCTGCTCGATCTGCTCCTATTATCAATGGGTGAAAAAAGTTGTATAATGAACAGAGAAATTTTAGAACAGGGGAGAGGAAAAAGGCCCATTTTGCATCCACAGAAGCTTGTGGAGCTTTCTCATAAACTATCTGCCCTAGAATACTTACCCCGCCAGGCGGACAGGGCTTTTATCTCAGAGGCGATCCTGCTTTTCCTCTCCGAAATGGAGGCCTGGGAGCGATGAACGTGGTAAACGTCAAATTCGATAGCGTGGCACGGTGTGCCCATTACGATTCAACCGGTTACGATCTCAAACCGGGTGACCACGTCGTGGTCGAATCGGAAAGGGGGTTGCAGCTCGGCAGGGTGGTCAAGCTGTGCCCGAACATGTCGGTGTCTTTCGGGAAAGACTTTATCAAAAAGATCGTGCGGAAAGGCACGGAAAAGGACCTGGAGGCGCACCGGAAAAACCTGGACAGGGAAAAGTTCGCCAACAGGTTCTGCATAGAGAAGATCAAGGACCGGGAGCTGCCCATGAAGCTCGTGAGGACAGAGTATCTCCTCGACGGGTCAAAGGCGGTTTTTTACTTCACGGCGGACGGAAGGATCGACTTCCGGGAACTGGTCAAAGACCTGGCCCAAAAGCTGAAAATGAGAATAGAGATGAGGCAGATCGGGGTGCGGGACGAGGCCAGGATGGTAGGGGGCGTGGGTTCCTGCGGTAAGGAACTGTGCTGCGCCTCGCACCTCAAGGATTTCGAACCCATCACCGTGAAGCTGGCAAAAGACCAGAATCTCGCCATGAACCCCGCAAAACTATCGGGACTCTGCGGGAGGCTTTTGTGCTGTCTCATGTACGAACACGAGATATACACCTCGATCAAGAACGCTGCACAGGAAAGCGCCGGGGAGCTTCTGCCCGAGGAAGAGCAAAACGACCTTTCCCTGAACTTCGAAGAAAACCAGGACTGAGCAGGAGAAAACATACGGAGGGAAGATGGGGAGGAAATTCTACGTTACCACGCCTATCTACTACGTAAACGACATACCGCACATTGGCCATGCCTACACCACCATAGCCGCAGACGTCCTCGCCCGTTACCGCCGCCTCACGGGACACGATGTCTTTTTTCTCACGGGAACGGACGAACACGGGGAGAAGGTGCACAGGAGCGCCGTTTCCCAGGGACTGTCGCCGAAGGAGCTGGCAGACCGCGTGGTCACCCGGTTCCAGGGGCTCACGCCGGCCCTCGGGATCACCAACGACGACTTCATCCGCACATCGGAGCCGCGGCACTACGCCTCCGTCCAGCACCTCTTCAGGATATCCCTCGATGGGGGCGACATCTACCTGGGTGAATACGAGGGCTGGTACTGCACCCCCGACGAATCGTACTGGACCGACCTGCAACTCCGGGATGGAAAGTGCCCCGAGTGCGGCCGGGAGGTGGAAAAGAGAAA
>JBFFNJ010000135.1:0-5892 GCA_041563215.1 Candidatus Deferrimicrobia bacterium
CGAGGCCTACCTTGACCAGGAGGCGGATAAGGGGGAAGACCTCGCTCCCCGGGCTCCCGTGGTGACGATCATGGGCCATGTGGACCACGGGAAAACGTCATTGCTCGACGCTATTCGGCAAACGAAGGTAGCAGAAAGCGAGGCAGGCGGAATCACCCAGAGCATTGGTGCCTACGAGGTTCTTGTCGGTGAAAAAAAGATAGTGTTCATCGACACCCCGGGCCATGAAGCATTTACCCAGATGCGAGCGAGAGGTGCGAAAGTTACCGACCTCGTCGTCCTCGTCGTTGCCGCTGACGATGGGGTAATGCCACAGACCCTGGAAGCGATCGATCATGCAAAAGCTGCCAATGTGCCCCTGGTTGTGGCCATAAACAAGACAGACAAGCCGAATGCAAATCCCGACAAGGTGAAAAAACAACTTGCCGAATACGGCCTTATTCCCGAAGAGTGGGGAGGAGATGTGCTGTTTGCGAGCGTATCAGCCAAGAAGATGCAGGGTATCGATGAACTCCTCGAACTCATAATCCTGCAGGCAGATATGCTCGAGCTGAAGACCAACCCCAATAAACTCTCGAGAGGAATAATAATCGAGTCGAGAATCGATAAGGGGCGGGGGCCAGTAGCTACGGCAATCGTGCAGGAAGGAACTTTGCGCATCGGGGACCCTGTTGTGTCGGGGTTGCACTTCGGCAAGGTCAAAGCCCTTTTGAGCCACGTGGGCAAGCGGCTCAAAGATGCCGGGCCCTCAACCCCCGTCGAGATAATAGGATTTAACTTTGTTCCGGAGGCGGGTGAGAAATTCGCCGCTCTGGAGAGCGAGAGGCTTTCGCGTGAAATTGCGCTATCGAGGCAGACGAAAGCAAAGGAGAGTGTGGGCGTAAGATCTGCCAAGCTGTCACTCGAAGAGCTCTACAGCAGGATAAAGGAGGGAGAACTGAAAGAGCTGCCCGTTATCATCAAATGCGATGTGCGGGGGAGTGTCGATGCTTTGATGGAGTCGCTCGAAAAGATAGCGACCGATGAGGTCAAGATCAACATAATCCACTCAGGAGTTGGAGGAATTTCGGAATCAGACGTGCTTCTTGCCTCTGCTTCGAATGCCGTGGTCATCGGTTTCAAAGTGAGGCCTGATATGAAGGCGCAGAGACTGGCGGAAAATGAAAAGGTGGACATTAAAGTATACGAAGTGATCTACGAGTTGATAGATTCCGTTAAAAAAGCCATGGCCGGTCTTCTCGAGCCCGAATTTCGGGAGTCTCTGCAGGGAACAGCTGAGGTAAGGGAGGTTTTCAATATCCCGAAGGTAGGTGCGGTTGCCGGCTGTTATGTTACGGATGGGAAGATCATGAGGAACAGCAACGTGAGACTGCTCCGGGACAATGTTATCGTGTACACGGGAAAAGTCTCTTCGCTGAAAAGGTTTAAGGACGATGCGAAGGAAGTTTTGCAGGGTTATGAATGCGGCCTGGGCCTCGAGAATTTCAACGATGTGAAGGTGGGGGATATCATCGAATCTTTCGTTCTGGAAAAGGTAACACCCGTCCTCTGAGGTTTAAATTGGTAGTCGGTGTCATACACTTCGATATACTCATCAACGGGGCGTTCAATCTGAAAGAGAAGAGGGGCCACGTAAAGAGGCTCATTTTGAAGATCAGAAACAAATTCAACGTCTCGGCAGCGGAGGTGGGCTACCAGGACCTCTGGCAGAGGACGAAGATCGGTATCGCCGTTGTTGGACCGGATACCGCTCTCGTCAACTCCCTGATCGACAGGATAACGGATTTTGTATACGCGAACGGCGATTTCGAGGTCATCGACAGAGAAATAGAAGTTTTGAGGTATTGAGAGGTGGCAGGCTTGCGGTTGGACAGATCGGTCAGGGTTGCGATGCTTTTGAAAGAGGAAATTGCAGGTGTCATAACGCGGAGCATGAAAGACCCGGGTCTGAAGATCGTAACGGTGACTCATGTGAAGATTTCGAAGGATTTAAGAGATGCAGATGTTTACTTTTCAGTCCTGGGGAGCGAAAACGACATAGGAAAGACGGGAGAGATCTTGAGGAGAGCATCCGGTTTCATCAGAGGAGAGCTTGGGCGAAAATTGAGGATCAAGAGGGTTCCCAGGCTTTCGTTCAAATACGACGATTCCTTCGACAAGGGCATGAAAATAGAGATGTTGATGAGGGAGATCTCGGAAGATGAGTGAGGAACTCGAGAAAATCTGTCAGGTCATAAAGGAATCGACCTCCTTTTTGCTAACAACCCACATCAATCCCGAAGGCGACGCGATCGGCTCCGAGCTTGCCCTCGCCCTCAGCCTCGAGCAAATGGGGAAAGAGGTGTTCGTACTGAATCAGGACCCTGTTCCCTATTTTTTACGCTTTCTCCCCGGAGTTGGGCGGGTGCAGAACCAGGGCCCGGCGCGGTTATTCGATGTGGGGATACTCCTGGACTGTGGAAGTCCCGAGAGGGCCGGCTCGGCAGGAGATCACCTCTCGTTTTGCGACAGGGTCATGAGTATCGATCACCATGTAATTCAGAGCAGGTTTGGTGACTTTTCCTACATCGACACCCATGCCTCGTCAACGGGGGAGCTTGTGTTCAGGCTTTTAAAGCTCCTGGGAGTAAATATTGATCCACATATTGCCACCCTGTTGTGGGTTGCAATTGCAACGGATACGGGTTCTTTTCGATACTCCAATACAACCAGCTCTTCTCTGAAAGTTGCTGCCGAACTGGTAGAGCGGGGAGCGAACCCGATGGCTGTCTCAGAGCAACTCTACGAACACCACCCTCCTAAAAGGTTGGAGCTTCTATCCCGGGTTCTATCGACACTCGAGATCCTGGAAGATGGAAGGATCGCTTCAATTACCATACTCAAGGAGGACATGGAAAGAGTGGGGGCAACAAATGATTTTCTCGAAGGGTTCATCAATTATCCACGCTCCTTGGAGGGTGTTGTCGTTGCAGCCTCATTCAGGGAGGAACATGACAGCCTTTTCAAGGTCTCTCTTCGCGCAAAAGGAAACGCAGACGTTGCGAGAGTGGCGACTTTTTTCAACGGAGGGGGACATGTAAAAGCTGCGGGGTTCAAGCTCAGTGGCAACCTGGCAGAAGTGAAAAGAGATGTGTACACGAAAATATACGAAATGCTCGATGAGTGTTGCGGCAATGAGTGATGTTTCCGGAGTGGTGAATTATTGCAAGGAAAGGGGACCAACCTCCTTCAGGTCCACCGAAAGGATCAGGAAGCTCATTGGTGTTCGAAAGGCAGGGCACGGTGGCACGCTAGATCCTGATGCAGAGGGGGTCTTGCCTGTGTTTCTTGGTCCAGCAACGAGGATCAGTTCTCTCTTTCTAAAGGGCGAAAAGGAATACCGGGTATTTTTGAGGCTTGGAATCGGCACGGAAACTTTCGATATGACGGGGAAAGTAACGGAGAAGATAGAAAATTTTTCCCTTGAAAGAAGTGCCTTCACCGATGCTTTAAAATCTTTCGAGGGGAGTTACCTGCAGACGCCGCCCCGATTTTCCGCTCTCAAGGTGAAGGGCAGGAGGGCTTACGAACTTGCCAGGAAAGGGGTGGAGTTCGAGCTGAAGCCAAGAAAAGTTACGTGCCGGAAAATCGAATGTGTCGGCTATAATGGTACTGAGGCTGAAGTCGTAATCTCCTGCGAGGCAGGCTTCTACATCCGATCCATGGCGAGGGACCTTGCAGACAGAATAGGCATACCGGTTACGGCCAGGAAAATCATAAGGGAAAGATCGGGTTTCTTGAAAATTGATTCTGCCTATCGCATCCAAGATCTTCTCGACATGAAAGACAAGGGCAATCTTCAAGAAGCGATTATCAGCATGGATAATGCGTTGCCTGATATTCCCGGAATTTTTGTAGACGATTTTGGCGAAAAAATGATCATGAAGGGTACGAGGCCTGAGATGTTCTTATCCGCAGGCTCTCCTCCCGGCAGGTACAAGGTCAAGAACCCGAGGGGGAAGATCATAGCGCTGATCGAAAAGAAGAGAGAGGGGAATCTTCGGTACATGTGCGTTTTCCCCGGGGGATAAATGACTATCATGGCGGTATCAATTGTGCTATAGATAGAGAGCTTTTCAGCATAAAAGGAGGAAGAGATGGTTTTGAACACAGAGAGAAAAAAGGAGATTATCGAGCAGTTCAAAACTCACGAAACGGATACGGGCTCACCGGAAGTTCAGGTAGCTCTCATTACCGAACGGATCAATGAGATTACGGAACATCTGAAGGAGCACAGGAAGGATTTTACTTCCCGCAGGGGTCTGTTGAAACTCGTTAGCCAGAGGAGAAGGCTGCTCGAATATTTAAAGACAAACGATTCTAGGCGTTACAAGGATCTGATAGAGCGTCTTGGTCTCAGAAAGTAAATCAAGTACATAGCAAAAAGAGGAGTTTATGGGTAAAGAATACGTTACGGAAGTAGGAAACAGGAAAATAGCAATTGAAACAGGAAAGCTGGCAAAACTCGCCGGTGGCGCTGTAACCGTCAAGATGGGAGATTCCGTTGTTCTCGCCACGGCATGCATATCGGAAAAACCCCGCGAGGGTGTAGACTTCGTACCCCTCGTGGTGGATTATCTGGAGAAGACCTTTGCTGCCGGGAAGATACCCGGAGGATTTTTTAAGAGAGAAGGGAGGCCTACGGAACAGGAGATTCTCGTATCGAGGCTCATAGACAGATCTATCAGGCCTCTTCTTCCACGTGGTTTTTCTTTCGATGTGCAGGTGATAACCACCGTCCTCTCCCTCGATAACGACAACCCCGCTGATGTTATGGCTCTCCTCGGGGCATCTGCGGCTCTTTCCTTATCGGAGATACCTTTTAACGGGCCGATTGCCGCAGTGAGAGTTGCCATCGTGGACGGGGAGCACGTCATCAACCCTTCTCTCGATGAGTTGCTAAGAAGCTCTCTAAATATCATCATCGCAGGAGGCAGGGAAGGAATAACCATGGTTGAAGGGGATGCGATGGAGGTCCCCGAGGAAGAGGTGCTAGACGCGATTATGCATGGCTGGGAGCAGATAAAGAAAATAATAGATCTCCAGGAAAATATGGTTCAAGAGATGGGAACCCCCAAGATTAGCTTCGAAGAGCCGGCTCTCGACGAAGATTCAAAGAGAATGATCGATTCCCTTGCGATGGACTCTTTGGGCATGGCTTTCAGGATCCCCGATAAGCGCGAAAGAAGGGACAGGGTAACGGAGATCTGGGAGGAAGTGAAAGGATCGTTTTCCGAGAATGAAATTCTGGAGAAGGGAGTCGTCATCTCCTCGTACTTCAAAGAGATCGAGAAAAAGTTCGTTCGCGGGATGCTTTTTGAAAGCAAAAAGAGGATTGACGGTAGGACCCCGCAGGAGATACGGGAAATATGGAGCGAAACAAACGTGCTGCCGAGGGCTCACGGCTCTGCAATATTTACCCGGGGGGAGACTCAGGTTCTTGTGGCCACAACTCTCGGGACGGCCGAGGATGAGCAGATCGTCGATGCCCTGACAGGCGAGACGTCTAAAAGGTTTATGCTGCACTACAACTTTCCTCCCTACTCGGTGGGCGAAGTCAGGTTTTTGAGGACTCCAGCGAGAAGGGAGATAGGGCACGGAGTCCTCGCTGAGAAAGCAATATCAAAGGTTCTCCCATCGGAGGAGGAGTTTCCCTACACGATCAGAGTGGTATCAGAGGTTCTCGAATCGAACGGTTCATCTTCCATGGCCACCGTGTGTGGCACATCTCTCTCACTTATGGATGCCGGCGTTCCGGTCAAAGCCCCTGTCGGCGGTATCGCCATGGGTTTGATTACCGAAGGAGACGAGACGGTTATCCTCTCGGATATTCTTGGAGACGAGGACCATCTC
>JBFFNJ010000136.1:0-5881 GCA_041563215.1 Candidatus Deferrimicrobia bacterium
AAGGCGTCAGCAAAATTGAATTATCGACGAATATGGCTGGTTTTGATTATTGTATTTAAAAGCTTGTTATCCACCCGTAAATCCCCGAAGTACATGTTTTCATAATTAAATACTGCTCATTCAATCTGGTAACGGGACCGGCTATTTGTGGAAAAAAGAAAATTATCATCATTTTAAAAAGCCCCAGGCATTTTTCCAAATAATCAGCGTAAACCCAGTGTTTTAACAAGAGGAATGATAGCTTTAAAAAACACATTTTTTTTCTAATTCCGTAAAGGATGATAATGGCGTTACTGATTTCGAAATGCGGATTTAAAAAATGTCCTGGGCATACCAGATTGTGTAGATTCCTCGACCGTAAATTGGTACAAATAGGGAAAGAGGCCGGTTTCCTACACAAATGCACGATTCGGGGTGAATATGAAAAAACTCGATTACCGCGACCTCGAGAGTCTTCTTTCCCGGGAAGAGCAGCGGACCTCGGACAACCTGCGCTGGCTGTGGGACAACATGCCCCCCTACTTCTTCGTTTCGATGCGGGAGATACCGCAGGCCGTTCTTAGGCTTGTACACTTCCTGGGGCAGCTGCCCCGGGACCGGGAGGTCGTGCTCCTGGACCAGGACCATACCATCGTAACGGCCCGCATCAACTCGCCCGGTTCGGTTCACGATACGCTGCGGCGGTTTCCCGACAGGGATATCTCCTACGCAGAGATGACACGGTCGCGGATCCCAGCTTTGGGGGCCGACAAGGAGGTGGAGGTTTTCCGTTTCGAGACCCGGAGGAAAACGGGGATCGAGATGGAGGAAGGCGGGGAGACCCCGATTCCTGGCTCTCTTCGCCGTGTTATCACTTCCCGGGCCCTTGCGGAGTATCCTGATTTTCAAAGAAAGGACATCCACGCGGTGCTGGATACGCTCTGGGCGAGCGACCCGGGGTACATACGCTCCTCGCCGCTGCTCCGCGTCGCGCGGACCCTCAGGCTTCTCCATCTCGGCCGGGCAAGCGGGGGGCTCTACATGGACGTGGAAAGTTCGGAGACCCTCGCGAAACAGGGGGAATCGCGACTGATCTTTGCCGTGGACAATCCTCCCCAGGTGGACTTCCTGGCTCAGGTGCTGGAAGTTTTAAACCGACTCGATTTCGGTGTCGACCGCTTCTACTGCCTGATCATCAGAAAGGGTGCCCTTCCCTATTTTCTCGGCAGCTTCTACGGTGCATCCCGATCGGGTGAGCTCCTTACCAGGGATATGCCGGTTTTCGAATCTATCAAGCGGGAGCTTTACAACACCCAGGTGCTAGCGACGGGCACACCGACCTATACCTCCTTTGTTCGCGACAGGATCGTAAGCGGTGAGGATGCCTCGCTCATAAACGCCTTCATCGCCTTCTGCCACACGACCCTGGCCCACAGTCAACCGGAAAGGTACGGGCTCGAGGACGTGATGCGGGCTTTCCACTCCCATCCCGACATGTGCCTCAGGCTGACCGGCCTTTTCCGGGCCCGCTTCGATCCCGATCTGCCGGACCGGAAAGCCAAGTTCGACAGGCTCTGCGAAAAGACCCGGGAGAAGGTGAAGTCGTTCAACACGGGCCACCGCCACATCGATGAGTTCCGCCGGGAGGTCTTCCACGCCTGCATCACCTTTATCCGGAACACCCTGAAAACCAACTTCTTCGTCCCGGAAAAACACGCTCTGGCTTTCCGACTCGATCCGGCATACCTGAAAGAACTGCCCTCGAAGTTCACGGCCGATCTGCCCACCAGGCGGCCGTTCCGCGTCACCTTTTTCTTCGGGCGCCACGGAATCGGGTACCACGTGGGCTATTCCGACATCGCCCGCGGCGGTTGGCGGACCGTCATCACGCGCTCCCGGGACGATTACGTCACCAACGCCAATCCCCTGTTTCGTGAGGTCTGCGTTCTTGCCCACACGCAGCACCTCAAGAACAAGGATATCTACGAGGGCGGCTCAAAGATGGTGGCGATTCTCGATGCCGAGGGCACGGTGGCCCCCGAGGGCGAAACCCAGCGACTCCACCGGCTCCAGTACGGTTTTATTAACGCATTCTTCGACATATTCGCAACGAGAGAGGGGCGGGCAGTGAACCCTCGCGTGGTGGATTACTGGGGCGAGGAAGAGCCGATCGAACTCGGCCCCGACGAAAACATGCACGACGCCATGGTTGAA
This sequence comes from Candidatus Deferrimicrobia bacterium, assembly GCA_041563215.1. GTDB lineage: Bacteria > Desulfobacterota > Deferrimicrobia > J040 > J040 > WVXK01. The sequence continues at coordinate 2,194 of JBFFNJ010000136.1, forward strand.
CAGATCGCCAAGCTCTCGGTGAGCCGGGGCTATGTGCTCGGACGGGGCGTGATGTCGAGCAAGCGGGTCGGCATCAACCACAAGGAGCACGGCGTCACCTCCATCGGCGTCATCAAGTTTGCCGAAGTGGTCATGAAAAGCCTCGGGGTTGACATATTCAAAGACCCCTTTTCCGTTAAAATGACAGGCGGCCCGGGAGGGGACGTTGCCGGCAACGCCCTGCGCATCCTGATCGATGCGTCTCCCGGAGTCTCCGTTCTCCTCGTCCTCGACGGTTCCGGGGCTCTGTACGATCCCGGAGGGCTGGACAAGAAGGAGTTGCGGCGCATCATCCACCGGGGCGACGCAGAGGCATTCGATCCCGGGCGGATACATCCCGGGGGGTTTCTCCTTTACCGGAACCAGCGGCGAATCGAGGGCCCCCGTGAGCTGTACCGAAAGGCGGTGCGGACGGACGACGGGGTGGACGACCGGTGGGTGACCACCGACGCGTTCAATCGCCATTTCGAAGGGCTCGTCTACTCCACCGAGGCGGACCTGCTCATTCCCGCGGGCGGTAGGCCCGAGACCATAGACGATTACAGCTGGCCCCGGCTGTTTCGCGACGACGGGAGCCCCACCTGCAGGGTCATCGTCGAGGGGGCGAATTCGTTTCTCACACCCACCGCGCGCGACGAGATTCAGCAGAGAGGGGTGATCGTCATTCGCGACGCGTCGGCAAACAAGTGCGGGGTGATCGCCTCGTCCTACGAGATCATCGCCAACCTCCTGATGAGTGACCGTGAATTTCTCGCCCACAAGGAGGAGTATGTGGGCCACGTGATCGACATACTCAAAGCCCGCTCGGAGGCCGAGGCCAGGCTCATCCTCAAGCGGCACCTCGAACGGGGCGGCCGGCAATCCTTTACCGAAATTAGCGATACCCTGAGCCTGGAGATCAACGATCTCTACCAGCGCCTCTTCGCCTACTTTCAGAGGTTCCCTGACCTCTGGAGAAAACCCCTCTACCGGGAGTGCCTCCTCGGACATCTTCCCGAACTCATCCGGGAGACGCCCCGCTATCGGCGCAGGATCGGCCGCCTTCCTCCAAAATACCGCAACGCCATACTCGCAGCCGAACTGGCGGCTTCCATGGTGTACACGGAGCAGACCCGGCCCACCCTCGAAGAGAGCGTCACCTTTTTCCTTCGGAGGAGAAGGGCAGAGAGAGAGGGGGGGGGCAAAACAGCTCATAGGTCACCGTTGAAAACCCGGAAGCAGTAAGTTGAGAGTTGATAGGGGATAGTCGTTGTTTTTACGACTTCCTCCTTTCTCCTCTCTACTCTCTACTCTCGGTTGTTCTGCGTGTGGGTAATGCGGAATGCGGAGTTCGGAATGCGGAATGAAAACCAGAAACGAGAAACTGCATTGATGATCCGCGGTGTCCAAGGGTTGCTCTTTATCGAAAGAATCTGAACCGCCGCGCGAAGCGTTTTGGTGAAGCAATAAAGTCTATATTGATCGGGCAGTTAGCGCGATGAATCTCACCTGTGCCGGTTAAAGTAATCCATAAAATCAACCGATGAAACTAACGTGAGGTTAATAATGGAAGCCTACGCGTCAGCGCGGCAAAACAGGTAAGGCGCATCAGCCGGGGCCCCCCTTGAATATCCAATCCTTCTTCAGATCGGGGAAATACACGATTTTTATCGCGGGTTTTTTTCTCGTCGCAACTATTTTCTCCCTGGCCTTCAATCTGGACAGGGCACACAAGCGCTACGAGGAGCTCGCCACCGTCATGGGCCGGTCGCTTCTCGAGGAACACCTCGCAACGAGGACGTGGAATATCATGCACGGGGGGGTCTACGTTCCCGTTACGGAAGAATTCGAGCCGAACCCTTACATGAATCGTGATCCCACGAGGGATGTGACTGCCACCGACGGGATAGTCCTTACGAAGGTGAACCATGCGTACATGACCAGGTTGATCTCGGAGGTCCTCGAGGAGGGGCGGGGGATAGCATTGCACCTCGCAAGCCTCGACCCCATGAACCCTGAAAATATGGTAGATCCACTGGAAGCGAAAGCGCTGGGAGAGTTCGAAAGGGGTGAAATCGCAGAGACCCATACGGCCCCGTCGGGACAAAACACAACGTTTCGATACTTTGCGCCGGTGAGAATGAAAAAAGAGTGCCTGGAATGCCACGAAAAGCAGGGCATGAAAGAAGGCGATATCGGAGGGGTATTGAGCGTCTCCTTTTCCTATGAACCCTTCGAGAGGGCCATGGCTCAGAGCGTGAAGACGATCCACGCTATCCACATCCTCTTTTTCGGGATCGGTATCATCCTGGTCGTGGGAATCCTGCGGGAAATGGTAAGGAGCAAAAACGCCGAGGAGCGGCACAGGAGGAACGATGAGACGCAGAATGTGATGCGGCAGATCCTGCAGACCTCCCTGCTCCCCCTTTCCCTCGAGGAGCAGCTGGAGAGGACTCTCGACCTGATCTTCTCCTGTTCCTGGATCGTCCCGACACAGAAAGGGTGTGTCTTCGTGGTGGGGGAGGTACCCGGGGTGCTGGTCATGAGGGCACAGCGGGGGCTCCCGGAGGAGGTTTTAACGGCGTGCAAGAGTCTATCCTTCGGGGAGTGCGTTTGCGGGGAGGCGGCATCGAGCCGTGTCGTCCATTTCTGCGAATACACGGATAAGGCGCACGAGTTGAGCTACACCGGCATGGCCCCCCACAGCCATTACTGCGTGCCCCTGGTGTCGGCGGACGAGGTCATCGGCGTGCTGAACATATATCTGGAGCCGGACCACAAGCGCGACAGGGAGGAAGAGGAATTTTTAACGGCCGTCGCCAATGCGCTGGCCGGGCTCATCAAGAGAAAGCAGGCAGAGGAGAACCTCCTTCACCTGGCCACTGCCGTCGAGCAGGCCGGGGAGATCATCCTCCTGACCGATGCGGAGGGAACGATTCAGTATGTGAACCCCGCTTTCGAGGCGGTGACCGGGTATCGGCGGGAAGAGGTGGTCGGGAAAAACCCCCGGATACTGAAAAGCGGAAGGCACGATGCCGACTTCTATGCCCGCATGTGGGAGACGATAACCCGCGGAGATGTCTGGAGCGGACGGTTTACGAACCGGAAGAAAGACGGCACCATCTATCACGAAGAGACGACCATCTCCCCCATAAAGGACGAGTCGGGAAAGATCGTCAAGTTCGTGGCCGTCAAGCACGACGTTACCCACGAAGTGGCCCTGGAAAACCAGCTCAGGCACGCGCAGAAGATGGAGGCCATCGGTCAACTCGCAGGCGGTGTCGCCCACGATTTCAACAACATCCTCACGGCCATCATCGGATATGCGAGCTTTTTGCAGATGAAGATGAAGAAAGATGACCCTCTGGAGGGGTATGTGACCAACATACTCGCTTCGTCCGAGCGTGCAGCCGACCTGACGCAGGGCCTTCTCGCCTTCAGCAGGAAGCAGATAATCAACCCGAAGCCGGTTGATGTAAACAGCATCGTGAGGCGAATAGGGAATCTCCTCGTGCGCCTCATCGGAGAGGATGTCGAGCTGCGCACGGAGTTTTCAGAGGAGGACCTCGTGGTCATGGCCGACAGCGGGCAGGTGGAGCAGGTGCTGGTGAACCTCGCCACGAACGCGCGCGATGCGATGCCCGGGGGGGGGGTGCTGGAGATAAAAACG
>JBFFNJ010000137.1:0-5876 GCA_041563215.1 Candidatus Deferrimicrobia bacterium
CAGCGGTTATCACATCCGTGAAGCCGGGGCGACGGCTGTGCAGGAACTCGCATTTACCCTAGCAGACGGAATAGGATACGTTCAGGCTGGCATCGACGTCGGGCTCGATGTGGATTCCTTCGCGCCCCGGTTGTCATTCTTCTTCAATGCTCACAACGACTTTTTCGAGGAGATAGCTAAATACCGGGCTGCCAGGAGGATGTGGGCCAGGATAATGAAGGAACGATTTGGAGCAAAAGATCCCGCATCCTGGAAGCTGAGATTCCATACCCAGACGGCAGGTTGCACCCTGACGGCCCAGCAGCCTCTCAACAATGTTGCCAGGGTAACCATCCAGGCGCTTTCCGCCGTCCTCGGGGGAACCCAGTCGCTTCATACGAATTCGCTCGATGAAACCCATGCTCTGCCCACCGAGGAAGCGGCCACGGTTGCACTGCGCACACAGCAGATACTGTCTGAAGAGTCGGGGGTGGCAAACACGATAGATCCGCTCGGCGGATCATATTTCGTAGAGGCCCTCACCAATGAGATGGAGGGAAAGGCACTCGCCTACATCGAGAAGATAGACGAGATGGGCGGGATCATCGAAGCGATAAAGCAGGGATACCCGCAAAAAGAGATAGCAGAGGCTGCATACAACTATCAGCGGCTCGTAGACAAGAAGGATAAAATCGTCGTGGGAGTAAACCAATACGAAATGCGAGAGGAAAACTCCATGCCGATTTTGAAGATCGACGATTCTGTTGAGAAAAATCAGATCAAGCGGACGAGGGAAGTCCGGAGAAAGCGAAACAGCAGAAAAGTGAAATCCTGCATAAAAAATTTACAGGAAGCAGGCAGCACCAGCGAGAACCTCATGCCGGTGATACTCGATGCCGTGAGAGAATACGTGACCCTCGGCGAAATTTGTGATGTCCTGAGGGAAGTCCTGGGAGAATACAAGGATCCTGCATACTTTTAGTAAAATGGAGGGAGACCATGGTTACGGGGGCAAAAGGAGCCAAGAAAAAATTGGTGGACAGAAAGACCAAGAGTGTACGTCCCGGCAGGAAGGTAAGAATTCTGGTGGGGAAACCGGGTCTTGACGGCCATGACAGGGGTGCCAAGATAATTGCAAGGGCCCTTCGCGATGCCGGTTTCGAAGTCATTTACACAGGGCTTCATCAGACGCCAGAGATGATAGCGAATGCAGCGATTCAGGAGGACGTCGACGGAATAGGCCTGAGCATCCTCTCGGGTGCCCACAATCATCTTTTTCCCAAAGTGATTGGCCTATTGAAGGAAAAGAAGGTAAAGGGGATAAAGATATTCGGCGGCGGTATCATTCCCGACAGCGACATTCCAACTCTCGAAAAGGCAGGTGTGGATAAGATATTTACCCCCGGTACTCCGCTGGAAGAGATAATCGAGTATGTGAAAAAAAACATCAAGCCGAGAAAATAAGAAGGAGACGTATCGATGCGTGATGTGTATATGGTCGCGGGAGGCGTGAGCAAGTTCAAAAAGGCAAGGCCTGATGCAACCTTTCAGAAGATGGTGAAAGAAGCATTTGATTATGCCATGGATGACGTTGACGGTTTGAGCCGCGACCAGATCGATGGAAGCGTCGCCTCATATTTTTCGGACCACTTCACACGGCAGCTGATGGCGGGCATTATGGCAACCGATTACCTCGGGTTGTGTCCGAAGCCGAACAAGAGAGTGGAGGGTGGTGGAGCAACTGGCGGCCTCTGTTTTCAGGCGGCATGGGAAGCGGTGGCATCGGGGAGGATGGATGTATGCCTTGCTTTTGGTTTTGAGACCATGTCTCACGTACAAACGTGGAAAGGAAACGAATTTATCGCCCTCGCTTCAGATGTCAATTACGATTATCCCGTCGGCGGGTTCTACTCCGGTTACTACGCGATGATGGTAAACCGGCACATGCACGAGTTTGGCACCAAAGTTGAGCAGATGGCGATGGTGTCGGTGAAAAATCACATGAATGCCCTCTATAATCCATACTCTCAAAAGGGGGGGGAACTCTCGATCGATGATGTGCGCAATGCCGAGATGGTAGCCTATCCTCTCACGCTTCTCGATATCTGTGTTATGTCGGACGGAGCTGCAGCCTGCATCCTTACTGACGAGAAGACGGCACACCGGCTCACCGACAGGCCTGTCAGGATAACCGGTGTCGGTACCGGCACAGACGCAATGAGGATGGCGGACAGACCGCATGCTGAGGTGCCCCTGTTGCCTCACGAAAAGAAAAGCGATTACAAAAAACTCAAGTATCCGGGCATTCACTCCTTCAGGGCCGGACGTATGGCAAGTATCCAGGCCTATAAGATGGCCGGAATAAAAAATCCTCTCCGTGAGATCGACTTCATCGAGCTCCATGATGCTTACACCTCATCGGAAATACAGACGTATGAGGACCTTGGTCTCTGCAGGTACGGCGAGGGAGGCACGTTTGTCGAGGAGGGGCACCCTTTCCTGCCTGGCATCGATTACAAATTGCCTTTGAAAAATAAAGGGACTTTACCGGTGAACCCCTCTGGTGGCCTCATAGCCTGCGGCCACCCCGTTGGGGCCACCGGTTTGATGCAGGCCGTGTTTGCATTCTGGCAGCTTCAGGAAAGGATCGGTGTCCACTTCGGGGATGACACGCTGCAGATCGATGGTGCAAGGAAGGGTCTTATCCACAGTCATGCGGGAACGGGAACATATGTGACCGTTTCTATCCTCGAGAGGGGGTGGTAGGTATGGCCAGGAAAAAGATATCAAAAAAAGATACGCCCAAATACAACCCTGACGCGAAGCTTCCCGAGACCATGACCGGCTCGACGGTGTATAACGTTCCCTTTCCCGAGGACCTTTCAGATCTGAAGAAAATGAGCCCTATCATCGTAAAGTATCCCTATCAGATAGAGTACATACACTCTTACGGTCAGGATTCACCATTCTTTGCCGCTTTGACGAGGAAAAAGCTCCTCGGTACACGATGTCCCGGTTGCAGGTATACCTATGCAACGCCCAAATACCACTGCATGCTATGCGGATCCGAGTGCGACTGGATAGAGCTACCCCTCGCTGGAAAAATTCACACATTCACCACGTGCTACTTCGGAAGCGAAGCCTTTCTCGAGGAGACACCTTTTCATCTCATCCTCGTGGAGTTTGACGGTGTTGATACTCTTTTGCTTGCAAGGCTCATCGGGGTTAAGGAGCCCGGGGACATCAAAATAGGGATGAAGGTGAAGGCAAAGTTCAGGAGGCTCTGCGAACTCAAGCCCACCGACGTTTACTTTGTACCGGCCGTCGACGAATAACGAGCCGCTCTTAGCCGCTATCCGGAGACCGTTATGAGAGTCGAACTCGATGATGAGCATAGAGCCCTCGAACACACGTTGAGAGAATTCTGCAAAAAGGAGGTACGTCCCTTTGCCGGGGAGTGGGAAAGATCGGGTGAGATTCCCAAGGAAATTGTCGGGAAACTGGGAAGCCTCGGCCTGATGGGCGTTTGCATACCTGAAGAATATGGGGGCGTCGGCATGAATACTATCTCCTATGCTATCGCTATCAAGGAGATCGCAAGTGCAGATGGGTCCCTGGCGCTAATGCTTGCTTCACACAATTCACTCTGCGCCGGCCATATTTTGCTGTCTGGCACTGAGGCGCAGAAGAGTCAGTATCTGCCGCTTCTTTCTTCCGGGGAAAAACTTGGCGCCTGGTGTCTAACAGAGCCCGGATCGGGATCGGATGCAGCAGCGATGAGATCAAAAGCAGAACGTGCACCGGGTGGCTGGAAAATAAATGGAACGAAGATGTTCATCACACAGGGTTCCTCGGCAGATATTTATATCCTGCTGGCGGTAACCGACAGGGATAAGGGCAAAGGGGGAATTACCGCCTTCATTGCCGAAAGGGATAACCGGGGCCTCAACCCGGGAAAAAAGCTCGATAAGCTCGGCATGAGAGCCTCTGACACCGCAGAGGTCGTCTTCGAGGATATGTTCCTGCCCGATGACAAGGTGCTGGGAAAGGCAGGTGGAGGGTTCTTTGACACGCTCAACGTTTTATCGGGAGGAAGAATTTCAATAGCGGCCCTTGCAGTGGGAATAGCCGCCGGTGCCGTCCGGGAATCGGTAAAATATGCACGGGAAAGGCAACAGTTCGGAAAGCCGATTTCAAACTTCCAGGCAGTTCAGTGGATGATAGCGGACATTTCCACAGAGATCGAAGCCGCCTGGATGCTCACACTGAAGGCTGCATACCTGAAAGATGCGGGGAAAAAATATACAAAGGAAGCCTCAATGGCCAAGCTGTACGCTTCCGAAACGGCAATGAAGGCAACGGTGAAGGCCGTTCAGATCCACGGCGGCTACGGGTACATTGAGGACTATCCCGTTGAAAGATATATGCGAGATGCAAAGCTCTGCGAGATCGGCGAGGGCACATCGGAGATGCAGAGGATTGTCATTGCAAAAGATTTAATTAAAGGGTGACGCACAATGGCCAAAAAGCCTGAGGAACTCGTTATTGGCGGCGATATTTTGGCTGCAGCCAGGCTCATGAGAGACCTCGACGATGAGATGCCATCGGCCCAAAAGGTATTGAAAAAACTCTACAAGCACACGGGCAGCGCACACATATTAGGGATCACCGGAGCGCCCGGTGGCGGGAAAAGCACGCTCGTAGACGTGATAACCGAACTTTTGAGGAAGCAGGGAAAGACCGTCGGGATAATTGCCATAGATCCAACGAGTCCTTTTAGCGGTGGTGCGATACTCGGCGACAGGATAAGAATGCAGAAACATACCCTCGATGAGGGCGTGTTCATCAAGAGCCTGGCCACACGCGGGCATCACGGGGGTCTTACCCGATCCACCATCGATATCGTAAACGTCATGGACTCTATGGGAAAAGACGTAATCATCATTGAAACGGTTGGTGTCGGGCAGGACGAGACGGAAGTGGTCAAGGTAGCACACACAAACGCCGTCGTACTCGTCCCCGGGCTTGGGGACGATATCCAGGCAATCAAGGCGGGCATTTTGGAGATTGCAGACATATTTGTCGTTAACAAGTCCGACAGGGAGGGTGCTGACAGGACGAAGTCCGAGCTCGAGATGATGATCGAGATGAAACAATATGGTGATGGTGAGTGGAAGCCAAGAATTTGCAATACCGTTGCAACAACTGGTGAGAGTGTCGATGAGCTTCTGGGCTTTATCGATGAGCACAGAAGGTTCATCAGTACGAGTGAAAAGAAAAAAGCTCATCAGATCCGAAAGGCTACCATAGAGCTCATGGAGATACTCAAGAGCAAACTCCTGGAGAAAGCGGTCGATGACCTGAAGGAGCACGACCTCTTCGACAAGATCGTGGCCGATATTTCGGACAGGAAGAAGGATCCCTACTCGGTTGTCGAAAAGATTGTAAACCACAGCTTTGCCTTTCACCTGTTAAACAGCAAAAAAATGAGAGGCAGAAAATGAGAGTTCTTTTCGAAGGGGGAAAGGAATATAAGTTTGTCCATCCCGATGATTTTCGCAGGCACGTGAGAGAAAACAAAACGAGAGAGCCCGTATCGAAAATCATTTCTGAGAAGGAGGCAATTTCCCGGTATGTCGATGATGGAGATTACATCGTGTATGACTTTTCCTCCCTCACACGCGGACCCCAGGCGCTCATAAGGGAAATAATCAGGCAGGGCAAAAAAGACCTCTGGATAGGGGCGGAGTTTACCTTACATGAATCCCCTCTTCTCGTCGGCGGCGGATGCGTGTCGAGAATAGACGTGGGCTTTTTAGGATACGGGTCATACATCGGTGACGCCGTCTGTAAGGGGAGGGTATCGGTGTATGAGTGGACCAATGGAGGCATAGCCC
>JBFFNJ010000138.1:0-5870 GCA_041563215.1 Candidatus Deferrimicrobia bacterium
CCGCTCTTCGGGCTGATGAGGCAGTCCCGGGGATTGGGATGGGAGAAACCCACATCCCCACGGACGGAGATTTCCGCATGCTCCCCAACTTCGGGGGCAGGGAAAAAATCCCCGCTTTTTCCTCTGCCGACGTCATGGGGGGGACGGTAGAGGGAAAGGAGTTCAGGGGCAAGGCGGTCCTGGTCGGGTACACGGGAACCGGCGCCAGGCGCTATCCCGTCCCGTCCGGTCAGTCTTTGTCCGCCGTCGAAATAGCCGCAGGTGCGGTGGACAGTATCATCAGGGACAACCATATCGTGCGCCCGAGGTGGGCATTCGGCATCGAGTTTCTGGTCATCGCCTATTTCGGCGTGTTCGTCTCCTTCATCCTGCCGAGGGTGGGGGTAAAAGTGGGGGGAGTCCTCATCATTCTGTCGATTCTGCCTGCCTTCGCGGCGGCGGCATTTCTTTTCTTCTCCCTGGGATACTGGGTCATGCTCTTTTCCCCATCCCTGCTCATTTCAGCGGGCTACCTCTCCATTGTTATGAGGGAATACGTTTCCTTCGGGAAGAGGTCCGCAAAAGAGGCCGACACCATCGAGAGCAACAAGATGCTCGGCCTGTCTTTCCAGAACCAGGGACTCCTTGACCTGGCCCTCGAAAAGTTCATGAAGTGCCCCGTGAAGGACCAGTCGGTCAAGGTGCTCCTCTACAACCTGGCGCTGGATTTCGAGAGAAAGAGAATGCCCGCGAGGGCGATAGCCGTCTACGAGCATATCCTGAAAGCCGGCAGCTTCAAAGACGCGAAAAAAAGAGCCAGAAGTCTGGGGGCGGCGGAGGGAACCGCCGTCATCAGCAGAGACGCATCGGGCAGGGGCACGATGATGCAAAACGCGGGTACCGGGGCCAACCCCACACTCGGCCGGTACGAGATCTTGCGGGAACTCGGGCGCGGCTCGATGGGCATGGTCTTTTTGGGCCGCGACCCGAAGATAAACCGCGAGGTGGCGATCAAGACCCTCACCTTCGCCGATGTGGAAGAAGGGCAGCTCGCCGAGGTAAAAAAGCGCTTCTCCCAGGAGGCCGAGGCGGCGGGGAGGCTTTCCCACCCGAACATCGTGACCATCTACGACGCAGGGGAGGAGCACGACATGGCATACATGGCCATGGAATTGCTCGCGGGAAGCGACCTCCGCTCATTCTGTAGCCGCGGGAACCTCCTTCCATCCAAGGAAGTCATGCGCATCATTGCCGACGTGGCCGATGCGCTTGATTATGGCCATAAAAAGGGCGTCATACACAGGGACATCAAACCGGCCAACATCATGCTCCTTGATGGCGGCACCGTGAAGGTCACCGACTTCGGCATCGCCAGGATCGTCGAGCACTCGACGACCCACACCCGCATGATACAGGGAACGCCGGGTTACATGTCGCCGGAGCAGGTAAACGGGGAGAAAGTCGGCCCCCAGTCCGATCTCTTCTCGCTGGGCGCCGTCTTCTACGAGCTTCTCTCGGGCAAAAAGGCGTTTCCGGGCGACGGCGTGTCCTCCATCCTGTACCGCATATCGAAAGGCGATTATCTCGCCCTTTCCGCCGTGGCGAGGAAAGTGCCCAGCCGGCTGAACTCCATCGTGAAAAAGCTCCTGGCTACGAAAACGGCGAAAAGGTACAAGAGAGGGGCCGACGTGGCAAAGGATATACGGGCGCTGCTTGATGGGAGGATCTAGGCTCAGGGGTTGCCGGCGAAACCGAGGGGAAAGGACCGGTCAACCGGGTCAAGTTCCGGTAAAAATCTGCCGAAATAGCACCTAGAAAGGATCCGATTCCCCGGAAAAGGGCAGGGGCCCTTCAGGCTAGGGAGTGATAAAACTGGGCGATTTCTTAAAAAATAAGCTCGCAGTCTTCGTGAAAAGGATGGGCGAGGGTGTGCGTTTGGTACCGGTCCTGGTTAAAAAGCCGGCGGTCGCCCTCCACTGGCTCGCAACCGCCCGCATAGCCCAGGTAGCCATCGTGGTGCTTGCTTTGACGGTGCCCACAGTCATCGCGGGAGCGATAGACTCCCTGCTCGAAAAGCAGTACCCTCCCCGCGTCCACGAGGAGCTTTTCGGATTGATGAAGAAAACGTACACCAACCCGCGCCTGTCCGATAAAAAGGAGCAGGCGCGAAGCGTCCTCTGGGTTTCCTCGGGGGGGCTCGTTTTTCTGCTCCTTTTTCTGCACATTCCAGAAGCCGTCAAAAGTGCCGAGAAAAAGTCACGGAAGATCGAGGCGCAGGCCGACGCACATCTCCAGGGCGAGCCCTCAAAAAGCGTGCTCCTGTATCGCTCCGCACTGAAATTGGCCACGTGCAACGATCAAATCGCCTCCCTGAAAAACAAAACAGGCGCCATAGACAAGAAGGTCCTCGGGAAAGAGCCCGATCCCGAAAGTACCCTCCTGGTTTCTCCCCCGGTGAAGCAGAGCGGACAGTCAGAGGCGGGCAGAAGCGGCGGGCTCCTCCAATCTGGCGGAAACAGCCGATACCGGGTCAAGGGGACCCTGGGAAAGGGGACTACGGGCATAACCTACCGCGCATTCGACCCAGTCCTGGAGCGTGACGTGGCCATAAAGGAGCTCCACCGGGACCTTGCCGGAAATCCCGAGCTTACCTCCCGATTTCGCAGGGAAGCGAAGGTCCTTGCCCAGCTGACCCACCCCGGGATCGTCCAGGTATATGACTTCGTCGAGGAGGGCGGCCGAATTCTTATCGTGATGGAGCTGGTTCGCGGGGGGGAACTGACGGACCTTTTAAGGGAGCGGGGGCACATAACCGTTCCGGAAGCGGCGCGCCTCGGCGTTTCCATGACCGAAGCCATGGGGTACGCCCACGCACGGGGGATCGTTCACCGGGACTTCAAGCCCTCAAACGTCATGCTCACCGTGGGAGGCTCGCCGAAAATAGCGGATTTCGGCCTGGCCACCTTTGCCCGGGAAGCCCGGGAGGGAGAGGTGGCGGGATCGCCCTACTACATGAGCCCCGAACAGGCAGAGGGAAAGAGCGCCGACGCGCGTTCTGACGTCTACGCGATGGGCGCCGTGCTCTACCAGATGCTCACCGGCAGCGTCCCCTTCGACGGCGACGATGTGGTAAGCGTGCTCAACCAGCACCGTAGCAGGGATCCCGTTCCCCCGCGTCGCATCCTGCGCGAAATACCCGAAGAGCTCGACTCGCTCATCCTCACGATGCTGGCGAAGGACCCTGAAGAACGGATGAGGGACATGACGGGCATTGCACGGGTATTGAAAAAATACGTGGTGATACCGGTTCCCCAGGAGACCTCGGCATCGCCCGGATGAAAACCACATACACCCCACTCGCAGAGTATGGGGAAAATCGTTGAAAAAACAACGGGTAGGGAGCACATATCATGGCAAAACTCATCGTAACACTGAAAGGGAAGACGCTGAAGGAGATTGAACTCATAAAAGACGTTCCCATCACGATCGGCAGGGACGCGTCAAACGCACTCCAGCTGGAGAACCCGGCCGTCTCCCGGCATCATGCGAAGATATTCAAGCAGGGATGGCCGTTTTTTATCGAGGACCTGAAAAGCACGAACGGCACGTACCACAACGGAAACAGAATAAACTGGAAAGTTGCCCTGAACAACAAGGACAGGATCACCATCGGGAAGCACACGCTGATATTCCTGGACAAGAAACTCGATTACGAAGACGACGAGAGGCTGAAAAACCTCAACCCGGAAGACACCATCTGCATCCCCGACTATGAGAAATGACCCGCTAAAATTGCCGTGACCGGTCAATCCCCGAGCGCCGGCCGGAGAAAAACCAAATGAATATAGGGGTTTACAGCGATACGATCTTCACTTTCGGGTTTCCGACGCGCTGTTGAGCCATGACCCCCTGCTTCCCCGGAACCTTGCACGCCTCCCATCGAAGGAACCTGCATCAACCATCTCACGTCCTTCTCCTGCTGCAAGTCCCGGTGCCACAATAACTTGGCCTCCAAGATGACCACAGGTACGGGAGATGATGAACCATCTCGGGTTTTTCTTCATCTAAATCCGAGGTGCACAGAAAAAACGAAAGAAATGAGGAGACGTGAACCCAGATGAAAGACAAGGTATTGGAAAAAGTACAGTTTTACCGGGAAGCCCTCGAGCGGCACAGGCGGGAGGGTATAACGGACCCCACGATAGCCCTGAGCGTGGAAACGGTGGAACTGCTGCTCGACTACATCGAGAAAACAGAGAAGGAGCAGGAACAATATTTCGACATACGCATGGAAGCAGTAAACCTGCTCCCCACGATAGAGCGGTTTATCCGGCAGGGTTTTTCCTACGACGCAATTCACAGGACGGAAGAGCTGCTCAACAGAATCATCGGCTATAAATGACGACCGGCACGTCTCTTTGCCCTGTTCTCCCGGCCCCGCTGCAATCCGAGACGTGACTGATCGTGCCGTAAACGAGGCAAGCCCACCGGGAATGCCAAAACCAACAAGCTTTCTTAATCCGCCTTTTCCGATGCGGGAAAGAGGTGAATTCTCTCCCCGTCGATGGCCACCTCCACAACCGCACCGGCTTCGGGGAAACGCTCCCGACAAAATGCCGACAGCGAGCTCCTGCCCACTCTGAGATGAACGAGCCTTTCCCTTCCCAGCGTCTCCACGGAGACCACCGTGGCGCTGAAGGTCGGCACAGCAGGAACCTTCTCTCCCACCACCGTGACGTCTTCCGCCCTGACCCCCATCAGGCAGCTGCCGGCTCCCAGCGCCCGTGCCCTCTCTTTCCCCGACGGCGGCACCTTTATCCTCACCCCATCAAAGCTCAGCAAGAACTCCCCCTCATCGCTTGAAAGTTTCGCCTCTATCAGGCTCATCGGCGGTGAGCCGACAAAGGTTGCCACGAAGGGGTTCGCCGGCGCACCGTAAATCTCGTCGGGAGTCCCGACCTGCTGGACGATACCATCCTTCATGACCGCTATCCTGTCGCCGAGGGTCATGGCCTCCACCTGGTCGTGGGTCACATACACGGTTGTTGTCCCGATCGTTCGCTGAAGGGACTTTAGCTCAGACCGGGTGGCCAGGCGGAGTTTCGCGTCGAGGTTCGAGAGAGGCTCGTCGAGCAGAAAGAGGCAGGGATTGCGGACGATGGCCCGCGCAATCGCGACACGCTGCCGCTCCCCGCCGGAGAGTTCCGCAGGCTTTGCGCCCAAGAAGCCGGATATCTCGAGCATCGCCGCCGCACTCTTCACCGACTCCTCTATCTTCTTTTTCTCGAACTTTTTGATCCGCAGGGGAAAAGCTATGTTCTCGAAGACCGTCAAGTGCGGGTAGAGGGCATAGGTTTGAAACACCATGGCCACGTTGCGGTCCCTGGCAGAAGCGAAAACTCTCTTTCCCGCAGATGCGACGAGGGTTGAGCCGAACCAGATCTCTCCCGCCGTCGGCTTTTCGAGCCCGGCAACGAGGTTCAGGAGGGTGGATTTCCCGCACCCGCTCGGGCCCACGATGACGAAGAACTCCCCCGGGGGAATCTCGATGGTCACCCCTGCAAGCGCCGTAACCCTCCCACGGGCCGTGAGGAAAACCTTTCCGAGATCTTTCAGAGCGAGCTTCATCCCTTGACGGCCCCCCCGGTCAGTCCCGAGATTATCCGGCGCTGGAAAATCATCGCCAGAATGATCACGGGAATCGTGGATATCACCGATGCAGCCATTACGGTTCCCCAGGGCAGTTCTCCGTGAAGTCCCTGAAAGAGGGCAATTCCCACCGGTACGGTCCTGGCGCGGAAGTCCGTGGTGAGCATGAGGGCGAAGAGGAACTCGTTGAAAGCGAAGATGAAGGCGAGCAGGGCCGCAGACAGGATCCCGGGTGCGGCGAC
>JBFFNJ010000139.1:0-5728 GCA_041563215.1 Candidatus Deferrimicrobia bacterium
CCCCCGCCGACGACGACGACACTCTGCCCCACATGGACCATTTCTCCAAACTTAACGCGTTCGAGGAAAGCGAGTGAATCGTAAAATCCCTGCGACTCGGTCCCCGTCCCGGGAAGGGTAAGGGGGTCCGATGACCCCGTCGCAACGAGAATGGCATCGAATTCGCCGCCCGATAGGAGGTTTTCAAACTCAATGTCCTCTCCAACGGTCACCCCGCCGCGAAACTCCACCCCCCTTTTCAGGATAAAGTCTATGTCCCTGTCCAGCTCCTCCAGGGGGAGCCTGAAGGAAGGTATGCAGGAGTACATCACGCCTCCCGGGCGCCATTTTGCATCGAAAATCACGGGCCTCGCCCCGAGGATAGCAAGGGTGTTCGCCGCACTGAGGCCGGCAGGGCCGCCACCTATTATGGCTACCTTCGGCATATTCAGGTCTACTTCAGCCTCCCGCGGAAGCAGCCTGGACCGGTATCCATGATCTGCGGCAAACCTCTTTATCGCCGCAATCGCTATAGGGCTGCCCACCTCGTTCCTTACACATTCCTGCTCACAGGGATGGGGGCAGATCCTCCCGCACACGGAGGCAAACGGCAGCGTCTCGTGTATGAGGGCAAGGGAGGTAACGGGAGAGCCCTCCCTGACGAGTGCTATGTAATCGGGAACGTGAAGGTGGGAAGGGCAGGCGCTCTCACAGGGGGCCGTTTTCTCCTTGTATCCCCTTCCCGCATCGATGAAAGTGAACAACCAGAGGAGGGCAAACATAACCGCAAGGGTCAGGTGGCCAACCGTGAGGCCCTGCCAGGTGTTGACGACAAGCCCTATCGTGAGGGGCATGAGGGCAATCCAGAACAGCCCGGTGGCAAGCCTCCCACCGTAGAGGTGGCCCAGGCCCGGAAAGAAAAGGGTAAGCAGTCTCGATATTCTCTTAACCCGCTCCCTGTTTATCTCCCAGAGAAGTTTTTCCCGCGCGCTGTATCTCCCCGAACAGCCGCTGCACCTGCTCTCCTCGCCTTTTTTCTCCACAAAGCAAAGGCTACAGTCTTTGTACCCGAACTCCAGCTGATTTTCGGGGATCAAAAATTACGGTGTCTCCAAGGCCAATCCGTTGAGAAATTTTTATTAAAACATCAATTGGAAATAATAATGAGCGATGCTGTTCCTTGTCAAGGATAGAGGGTGAAACGGCCTTCACGCAGTGGACACTAAGCCATTCTATCGGCATTTGTTCCTGATTATATCACCGAACCGGCCTTGCGTGTTCCCCATAATCAAAGACCGGCGGCTTATTGGTGCCGGATAGCCCCGGGTTTAAAAAAAAGGCCCTTGCGGGCCTTTTAAATTGTCTGGCGTCCCCAGGGGGATTTGAACCCCCGTCGCCGCCGTGAAAGGGCGGTGTCCTTGGCCAGACTAGACGATGGGGACGGTATTATGGTGAGCCCAGCAGGAGTCGAACCTGCGGCCCCCGGATTAAAAGTCCGGTGCTCTGCCGTCTGAGCTATGGGCTCATCTTTAGCAGACTTAAAATTTTATTAAAGCACATTTCTCCGTGTCAACCAAATTAAAGAGCTATCCTTAAAATAATGGTAATGCGGAATTCGGAATGCGGAGTGCGGAATGAAAACCCAACGCGAAACGCTAAACTCGGAACTACAGACTTCTTCAGATGGCAGTGGAGAACACGGGATGGTGAATGCAGAAAGCGCGCACTAAGATTTTTATTTTCCGGATTTTTACCGGAAGGGGTTCTTCCTGATAATCGTCGAGTTCCTCTCCGGGCCGACCGACACCATCACGATCGGTATGCCCGTCAATTCCTCGATTCGCCTGATGTATTTCCTGGCCTGCTTGGTCAGGTCGGAAAACTCCTTGGCCGTTGTGATGTCTTCGCTCCACCCATCGAGCTCTTCGTATACGGGCTCCACCCTCTCCAGAAGGTCGACCTCCGGGGTCAGATGATCGATAATTTCCCCGTTCATCCTGTAACCAACACAAATTTTTATCCGGGCCAGACCTGTCAACACGTCAATCTTGGTCAGCGCAAGGCCGTCGAACCGGTTCAGCCTCGCGGCGTAATTCACCACCATGGCGTCAAACCAGGCACACCTCCTCGGCCTTCCCGTCGTCGAGCCGTACTCGTTGCCCGCATCCCTGATATATTGCCCGTCATCATCGAAGAGCTCCGTGGGGAAGGGGCCGCCTCCAACGCGCGTCGTGTAAGCCTTTGCAACACCGATGACGGTCTCTCTCACCTTCCCCGAAATGCCCGCGCCCGTTGCCACGGAACCCACCACCGTGTTGGACGACGTGACGAAGGGATAGGTCCCGTGGTCAACGTCGAGCATTGCCCCCTGCGCGCCTTCGAAGAGTATCTTTGCCCCCTTTCTCATCTCGTTGTCGAGGAACAAAGAGGTATCCACGATATGGGGTTTGAGAAGTTCCCCGTACTGGAGATACTCATCGTATACACGCTCCAAGTCGACGGGGGGCTGGCCGTAATATCCGGTGAGGAGAAAATTGTGGAGGTCGAGGATGTTTGTGAGCTTGTCCTTCAATATCTGGGGTTTCAGGAGGTCAGCAACGCGTATGCCCACCCTCGCCATCTTGTCCGCATAGCAGGGGCCTATTCCCCTCGACGTGGTTCCCAGCTTCTTCTCCCCCAGTTTATCCTCCCTCGCCCGGTCGAGGGCCACGTGATAGGGCATGATGACGTTTGCGATGTGGCTCAAAAGGAGGCGGGAGTCATCACTGAAAACCCCTTTCTTCTTGAGCTTCCCGATTTCCTGAAGCAAAACTGCCGGATCGACGACGACACCGTTGCCGATCACGCAGGTCTTGTTCTTGTGCAGGATGCCCGACGGGATGAGGTGGAATATAAACTTTTCCTCGCCGATGACCAGGGTGTGGCCGGCGTTGTTGCCCCCCTGGAAGCGGACGATGATATCGGCAAATTCCGAGTATATATCGACAACTTTCCCCTTGCCTTCATCGCCCCACTGGGCTCCGAGAACGGCAACGCTGCTCAATTTTCTCTCACCCTCTCTAAAAGACTAGATATTTTGCATCCCTTATGCTGGGAAGGCTCATGATACCCGCGATGATATCTTCGGGGACCTCCTGGTCAACGTTGATGAGGGAAATTGCTGTACCGCCAACCTTTTCTCGCCCGAGCTGGATCCCAGCTATGTTGATCTCCCGCTCGCCCAGATAGGTTCCCACGCTCCCGAGAACACCGGGGACGTCCTGGTTGTTCATCATGATAATCGAGCCTTCCAGATGTGCCTCTATGTGGAACCCCATGATTTTAACGATCATCGGTTCCTTCCCGAAGAGGGTTCCCGAGCAGACAAAATCCTTCCCGTTGCTCTGGGTCCTCACCCGGATGAGCGACGCGTAGGTCTCGGAACGGGCCGTCTTGGTCTCGGTGACCTTCAACCCCCGCTCCTCTCCGATCATCCTCGCGTTTACCAGGTTGACCCCTTCCACCTGGTGCTGGAGAAAACCCTTGATCGCGGCTATCGTTATCTGGGCCGTATCGAACTGGGTCACCTCGCCGTGATATTCGACGGTAATCTCGGAGGGTCTCCCCACGAGGAGCTGCCCGTGGAAGCTCCCCAGTTTCTCCGCCAGCTCGATGAAGGGCCGGATGATGGGAACCAGCTCCGCCGATATGGAGGGAAAGTTCACCGAGTTCCGGATAGTGCTCCTCTTCAGGTAATCGACAATCTGCTCGGCTATCTGGAGTGCCACCTTCTCCTGTGCCTCTATCGTCGAGGCGCCCAGGTGGGGGGTGCAGATAATCCGCTCGTTGCCGAGCACCTGGCTGTCGGGAGGAGGGGGCTCCTGGGGGAAAACATCGATGGCGGCGCCCGCCACCTTTCCCGAATTCACCGCCTCTGCAAGTTCGGCCTCGTTGACGATGCCGCCCCGCGCGCAGTTTATGATGTACACGCCGTCTTTCATCTTGGATATGTTTTCCGCGTTGATTATGTTCTTGGTTTCCGGCGTCAGGGGCGTATGGACGGTCACGACATCGGAGCGCTTGAACAGCTCCTCCAGCGAGACAAGCTCCACCCCGAGGAGCGCGGCATCCTCGGCAGAAATGTACGGGTCGTAGCCAAGGACGATCATCTTGAGGCCCTTCGCCCGGTCGGCGACGATCTTTCCGATGTTTCCCAGCCCGATGATCCCTATCGCCTTGTCGCTGATCTCGGAACCCATGAATTTGCTCTTCTCCCACTTGCCCTCTTTCATCGAGCGGGCAGCCTGGGGGATGTTCCTCACCAGAGACATCATGAGCGAAATCGTGTGCTCCGCCGTCGTGACCGTATTCCCCCCGGGGGTATTCATGACGACGACGCCGTTTTTCGTGGCCGCGCTGACATCGATGTTGTCTACACCGACGCCAGCCCTCCCGATGACCTTGAGTCTCTCTATGCCGCCAAGGACCTCAGCCGGGACTTTCGTCCCGCTCCTGACGATGATGGCGTCGTAGGAGTTGATCACTTCTTTCAGCTCCTCGGGGCTCATCTTGCCCTGCACGTCGACATCTATACCCTCGCTTCGCATAAAATCTATGCCCACCGCCTGTAGGTTGTCCAGTGCCAAAACTTTCACGCTTCCCATATCGCTGTAACTCCTTTCTTATATTGTCGCCCTCTCCTCCTCGAGAACCTGCATCGCTGCGCTGACACCCGTGCCGAACTCGACGGGATAGCCGAGCCGCTTCAGGGTCATCTCGAGGGCAGCCATCGCGATTATCACGTCGAAGTTGCCCGCGTACCCGAGGTGGGCAATCCTGAAAATGTGCCCTTTCATGCTCCCCTGGCCGCCGGCTATGGTGATGTTGTGCTCGTCCCGTAGCGTCTTGGGGATCTTGCCGCCGTCGACCCCTTCCGGAACCTTCACGGCAGTAACGGCATTGCTCGGCGAAGCGGGAGCAAAGAGCTCGAGCCCCATTGCCTTGACGCCCTCCCTCGTCGCCCGTGCAATCCTGGCGTGCCGTGCGAATACATTCTCCAGCCCTTCTTCCCTCATCATCTTCAGTACCTGGCAGAGCCCCATAAGCAAGGAGACCGCGGGGGTATAGGCGGTCTGGTTCTTGGCTATCGCCTTCGCTTCCTTCCGGTAATCAAAGTAATATTTGGGCAGGTCTGATTCTTCGGCAAGTTTCCACGCTTTCTCCGACACTGCCGCGAAAGCGAGCCCCGGTGGAAGCATGAACGCCTTCTGGGAGCCGGCGAGGACGATATCGAGACCGCACTTATCCGTGGGGACGCTGAAGACACCCAGAGCGGTGATGGCATCGACGACGAGTATCGTTCTGTCCCTGTCCCTTGTCAGCTTTGCAATCTCCTTGACCGGATGCATTGCCCCGGTGGAGGTTTCCGAGGCCTGCACGTATACGGCTTTGGCATCGGGATTCTCCTCGAGGGCCCTGCCCACGTCAGCCGGATCAACCGCCTGGCCGTAAGGGACGTCGATGTTTATCGGGATGACCCCGTAGGTTTCGCAAATCTCCGCCCACCGCTCTCCGAACTTACCGCCGCGGACGCATATCGCTTTATCCCCTTTTTTCAAAAAGTTCGAAATGGCACCATCCATCGCACCCGTTCCGGATGACGCAAACACCAGCACTTCTCTCTCCGTCTGAAAAACATACTTGAGGCCTTCCCTGACCTCCTCCATGATCGCCTCAAATGCCGGGGCCCGGTGATGGACTATCGGCTCCG
>JBFFNJ010000140.1:0-5694 GCA_041563215.1 Candidatus Deferrimicrobia bacterium
CTCCATCGCGCCGAGGGCCTCGTCCGCCACTTCGGGCGGAGCGCCGCCCACATGGAACTGCGGGCGATGCCGTGGCACGAGTCGGTGATCGAGGCTGAGCTGTCGAAGACGAAGTTGGTCGTGAACTCGCAGAGGATTTTCCCCCCTTCCGTTGCTACGGGACTCGAGCGGTACCCGGAAGGCGTGCTCGAGCGTTTCCATGAGCTGGGTGTTCCCCTGTTTCCCGTGGACGCCCTTAAGGTGGCCACGTCTCTGGGAGAGGTGAGGGCGCTGAACATGGTGCTGGTGGGTGCCCTTTCGAACTTTGTTCCTGTTGATGAAGATGACTTTTTCGGTGTAATATCGGGTAAAGTTCCCGAGAAATTGCTCGAGGTGAACTGGCAGGCCTTCAGCGAAGGAAGGCGGGTCGTGGAAAAGGCGCTCATGAAAGCCTGACGCCGGTGGTGTGCTGATAGACGATACGGAAAGTATCGGGCGGATGTAAACGTGAGCTTGGAGGTCGCGTTCGTATGATCTGGAACGAGGAGTTTGAGACGCTGCCCCGGGAGGCCCTCGAGGCGCTCCAGGTGAAAAGGCTGAAGGCCCTGCTGGAGCGTGTCTATGCGACGGTTCCCTTTTACCGCAGCCAGATGGACCAGGCGGGAGTCAGTCCCGATATCGTAAAGGACCTCGATGACCTGAGGAGGCTGCCCTTTACGACGAAAGAGGACCTGAGGCAGAACTACCCCTTCGGCCTGTTTACCGTGCCCCTCGAGCGGGTGATCAGGATTCACGCCTCTTCGGGTACGACGGGAAAGCCTACCGTCGTGGGGTACACGAGGCGGGACATCGAAACGTGGGCTGAGCTGATGGCGAGAACGCTGGCCTGCGGGGGGACACGCCAGGGTGATGTGGTGCACAACGCATACGGGTACGGTCTCTTCACGGGAGGTCTCGGCGCACACTACGGGGCCGAGAAGATAGGGGCGACGGTCATCCCCATGTCCGGAGGAAACACGAAGCGGCAGATCATGATCATGCAGGACTTCGGCTCCACCGTCCTCCTCTGCACCCCCTCCTATGCCCTGAGCCTAGCCGATGTCATGGTGGATATGGGAGTCGACCCGGCAGAGCTCAAGCTTCGCGTCGGCATTTTCGGGGCCGAGCCGTGGAGCGAAAAGATGCGGGAGGAGATAGAGAAGAAGCTCAGGATAAGCGCCATCGATATCTACGGCCTCAGCGAGGTAATCGGCCCGGGAGTGGCGAGCGAGTGCATAGAGGGAAAGAGCGGGCTTCACGTCTTCGAGGACCACTTCATACCGGAGATCGTCGACCCCGATACGGGAAGGGTGCTTCCTTACGGCGAAGTGGGGGAGCTGGTATTTACCACCATTACGAAGGAAGCATTTCCCGTCGTCAGGTACAGGACCAGCGACATTACCAAGATCATCCCCGAGACCTGTGTCTGCGGGAGGGCTTTCGTGCGGATGGAGCGTGTATCGGGAAGGACCGACGACATGCTCATCATACGGGGAGTGAACGTGTTTCCCTCCCAGATCGAGCACGTACTCGTGGGCATCGATGGGGTCGAGCCCCACTACCAGATCATCGTCGACCGGGAGGGAGCCCTCGACACGATGAAAGTCCAGGTCGAGATTAACGAAGATATTTTCTCTGATGAAATCAAGGAGCTCGAGCGTCTGAGTAAGAGCATCGAGGGTGAAATCAAGGAGATGCTCGGCATCTCCTGCGTGGTCAAACTCGTCGAGCCCAGAACCATCCAGCGCAGCGAGGGGAAGGCGAAAAGGGTCATCGACAACCGGAAGATATGAGAGGGGAGACGGAGAAATGAAGGTGGAACAGATATCGGTATTTCTCGAGAACAAGTCGGGGAGGCTTGCGGAAGTGACCGGCATCCTGGCATCTTCCGGCATCAACATACGGGCGCTTTCCCTTGCCGACACGGCGGACTTCGGCATCCTGCGGCTGATCGTAAACGACAGGGAGAAGACAAAGGCGGTGCTCAAGGAGAACGGGTTCACCGTGGGGAAGACGGAAGTGGTGGCCATCGAGGTCCCCGACAGGCCGGGCGGGCTCGCCGGCATCCTCGAAGCGCTCAGGGGGGGAGAGATAAACGTGGAATACATGTACGCCTTTGTCCAGAAGAGCGGGGAAAACGCCATCATCATCTTCCGCTTCGATGAAATAGATGATGCCATAAAAATCCTCCAGAAGAGGGGGGTCCGCATTCTCAAGGGAGAGGAAGTATACGCCCTGTAGATCTCAGGCGATAGCCGGGAAGGGGTAAATACATACAAGGAGGGGTACTATGAAAAAGCTGAAGTTCATGATTCTGTCGGTGATCCTCGCTGTATCGACGGCGTCCTATGCCGTTGCGGGAGAGGTCATCAAGGTGGGGGCCATTCTGGCCGTCACGGGGGGGGCATCCTTTCTCGGAGCTCCCGAGGCCAAGACGCTTCAGATGCTGGTAGATGAGGTGAACGCGAAGGGCGGCATCAACGGCAACAAGGTGGAGCTCATCATCAAGGATTCACAAGGGCAACCGGAAAAAGCGATTTCATTCGCAAAACAGCTCATCGAAGAGGAGAAGGTTTTTGCCATCATCGGGCCATCGAGAAGTGGTGAAACATTGAAAATCAAGGACACCTGTGAAGAAGCGAAGATTATCCTTCTCTCCTGTGCCGCTGCAGAACAGATAGTCAATCCTGTTGCCAGGTATGTCTTCAAGACCCCGCAGACTGACAGCAATGCAGCACGCATGATATTCAAACAGATGAACAAGATGGGCATCTCAAAAGTGGGTGTTGTAGTCGGGAACACCGGTTTTGGAAAAGCGGGGAAGGAGCAAATCGAAAAGCTGGCGCCCGAGTATGGTATCGAGATCCTCATCAGCGAAGTCTACGATGCAAAGGGTGCTGATTTAACGGCTGTTGCAACGAAAGTAAAAGCGCAGAATGTGCAGGCAGTAATTAACTGGTCTATAACCCCTGCTCAGTCAATTTTCGCAAAGAACATGAGGCAGATCGGGATGAATGTCCCTCTCTTCCAGAGCCACGGTTTCGGGAACATAAAGTATGTGGAAGCCGCGGGTGAAGCCGCCGAGGGGATCATCTTCCCCGCGGGAAGGCTTCTCGTTGCTGACGAACTTCCCGACGACCATCCGCAGAAGGCTGTCCTCGTAAAGTACAAGAGAGACTACGAGGCGAAGTTCGGGGAGGAGGTGAGCACCTTCGGCGGGCATGCCTACGACGCCTTCATGATACTGGTCAAAGCGATCGAACAGGCAGGTCCCGACAAGGAAAAGGTGTTGGACGCCATCTTGAACATGAAAGGATTTGTCGGGACGGGTGGCGTGTTCAATTTCTCCCCCGATGACCACGGCGGCCTCGACATTAATGCCTTCGAGATGCTCACCGTCAAAGGAGGCAAGTTTGTCCTGTTGAAATAACAGGCAGCACGATCGGGGTACATAACAAAGAGGGGAGTATTCAGGAAGCACTTGGATACTCCCTCTTATTTTGACAGAGAGGGTGTTCAGATACTATAACTATCTGATGGCAGAGGGTTATCGATATTGTCGGCTGTGTGGAACCTGGATTGCGGAATGAAAAAAAGCATCGGTTTCTGATTTTAGATCTCAAGACTCGCGATTTTTACCTCGAATTCGAGATGGGTTTCTATTCCGCACTCCGAGATCCTCAATCCGCACTATAATTCAGTCATAGTAGGAAAATCGAGCGAATCGGCATTTTTGGTACAAATGTATGAGCATAGAATTCTTCTTTCAATATCTCGTTGCCGGTATTACCTATGGGATCATCTACGCCATCGTGGCCATTGGGTTCAATATCATCTACAACACCACGGGGATCATAAATTTTGCCCAGGGTGAGTTCGTGATGCTGGGCGGCATGATCGCCGTGACGTTCAACTCCTTTGTGAGCCTCCCCCTTTCGATCATGCTGGCCGTCCTCATCACGATGATCGTGGGGGCACTTATCGAAGTCATCTTCATCCGCTGGCTGGTGGGTCCGTCCATCCTGCGGATGATAATCATCACCATCGGCATATCGATCATGATCAGGGAGGCGGCACTGCACATCTGGGATGAGCGGGTTCGTGCCCTGCCCTATTTCACGGGAAACGAGGTCACCTCCCTGTCCTTTGCGGGTGTGCACGTCTCTCCCCAGGTGCTCTGGGTCATCGGGATCTGCTCGGTCATGGTGGCTATCCTGAGCCTCTTTTTCAAGTTTACCCTTATGGGGAGAAAGATGCGGGCCTGTGCGGCGAACCGTGATGCCGCGAGGCTCTGCGGGGTGAGCGCCAGGAACATGGTTACCCTCTCCTTCGTGCTGAGCGCAGGTATCGGGGCCCTCGCGGGATGCGCCGTCTCTCCCATAACCTACGTGCAGTACAACAGCGGGGTGCCGCTGGCGATCAAGGGGTTCACCGTGGCGATCCTGGGAGGCCTCGGCAACAGCATGGGGGCGGTGGTGGGCGGTTGCATCCTGGGGGTCCTCGAGTCTTTCAGCATCTGGGTCCTCCCCACGGCCTACAAGGACGCCATCGCCATATCCATACTGCTGATCATCCTCTTCGTTCGGCCCAGCGGGCTTTTCGGAAGCAGAGAGGAGTTCAGCCTGAAGGAGTTTTGATGGAAAGAAGGAGCATTATCCAGATTGCCGCGCTCCTGGCAGCGGTGATCGCCGTTCAGGCGGTAACCTCCTTCACCGGCACGGGGTTTTACCTGACCCAGCTCACCATGTCGGCCTACTACCTTCTCGTCATCCTCGGGCTCTGCCTCCTCATGGGGTATGCCGGACAGATATCGCTCGGCCACGCGGGGTTCTTCGCTATAGGCGGCTACATCTCGGCTTTTTTCACCACCTTCAACCTGCTTCCATTCAAGGATGTGTGGTTCGTGTCGCTCCTGTCGAAGGCAGGTGCCCTGAGTCTCCGGAAGAACCTCTACGGGGAGCACATCCTCTTTCTCCACCCCTGGGTGGCCTGCTTCCTTGCGGTGCTGACAGCGGTTATCATCGCTTACGCGATCGGCGGACCCGTATTGAAGCTCAAGGGCCATTACCTGGCGATGGCGACGCTGGGCTTTGGCATCATCATCTACCGTGTCGTCCTGGGGGCGGCAATTTTCGGGGAGGCCGACGGGCTCTCCGACGTCCCCCCCTTTCCGCTGCTTCCGGGCCTTACCGTGAGCGGGGACCTTTCCTCACGGGTTGCAAACTACTACATCGCCTGGGGGCTGGTGATCCTTTTCCTGCTGGGCCTTCTGAACCTGGTCGACTCGCGGGTGGGCAGGGCGCTTCGGTCCATTCACGCCAACGAAGAGGCGGCGGATGCCATGGGGGTGGACACGGCGGGGTACAAGCTGAGCATCTTCGTTCTCAGCGCGGCTTTTTCGGCCATCGCGGGTGTTTTCCTCACCCACTACAACGGGGGGATCGGGCCATCGGAGGCATCGGTGATGAAATCGATCCGGTACGTTGCTATCGTTGCGGTAGGGGGAATGGCGAACCTCTGGGGTGCGCTCACCATGGGGACGGCGCTGAACTTCCTCTCCCTGCGTGGCCTCTTCGGATCCATGGACGATGCCGTGTTCGGCGGGATCCTGATCGTGATCATGCTCTTTGCCCCCGAGGGGATCGTCCCCGCCGATCTGTTCCAGACGGTGAAAAA